>JAPUIR010000202.1 GCA_027296805.1 Chloroflexota bacterium
GTACGACCCATGCAGTTCCTCGATCCGGTCGAACTGGCTCTCCCGATCGAGGAACAGGAACGACGCCGTCTCCAGATCGCGGTGGTCGTCGACCTCCCACCATCTGGCCGACGACACGTCGACGGCCGACAAGTCCGACAGCGCGCCGTCGGAGACGCAGTCTCGCAGTACTGACTCGTAGTAGTCGTGCACGTCGCCGTCGGCGATGCGCGCCTCCAGCCGCGGCAGCAGTTGCTCCGCCAGCAACCCGCGACGCAAGAGGTAAATGTTCACGGTCTTGAAGGTCCCCTCGGGGTTGAACCCGTCGCCTTGCTCCGCTCCCAACAGGATGCGCCCCACGAGCCCCTCGCCGTTCTGTTCCACTACGGTGCCTGACAGTCGGTCGTGGTAAGGCGCCACCGCCGCCGCGCTGGCGGGGGCACGTAGCACGGACGCAATCACCTCGTCGTCAAAGACGAGGTCGGCCTCCAGCAGCAGCAGGTCGCAGTCCAGAACCGCCCGAGCTTCCCACAACGATCGGATATTGTTCGTGCTGGCATAGTCCGGCGCATCCACGTAGGTCACCGACATACCCTCGAACTGCTCCCCCACCCGAAGCCGGATCAGCTCCCCTTTGTAGCCCACCACGATCACGACTTCGCCGATGCCCTGGCGGGCCAGACTGCGGAGCGAACGCAGCAGGAGCGGCTCCCCGTTCAATTCCACCAGGCACTTCGGCAACGCGTCCGTCAGGGGCCGCAGCCGCTCTCCCTTGCCCGCGGCCAAGATCACCGCACGCCGCACCCCCGCCGCCTCCGCGGGCGATGGCGTCCCCGCCCTGCTCGCCGACTCTTGCGTCGTCACAGCGATCGCCTCCTAGGCCCGGGCCAGGCGGCCCGCGGCCTCCGACGGCACCTCCGCCGCGCCCGTAAAGTAGGCCCGCAACCGGTCGATCCCCTCCTCGTAGCGCGCATGGCAGAAGGCGAGCCGCAGGTCATGCGGCACGCCGAAGTCGGTCCCTGGCACGACCGCGACATGCACCCGTTCGAGGATGTCCCGCGCCAACTCCTTCGACGAGGCAAACCCGTGCGCCCCGTTCCACTCCCCGCATCGCAGCAGAGCATAAAACCCGCCCTCGGCCTGGACCGGCTCGCAGCCGGTCCCTTCCAAGCGATCGACTGTGTACTCGGCGCGCGAGCGATAGCGCTCCGTCAGCTCCGCCGGGCTGGCCTCGTCGGCGAGCGCCTCGATCATCGCGAACTGGGAGCACGGATCCGTACAGAGCTGCGTGTGCTGCTGCATCACGCGCATGTTTCGCTGCAGATCGGGCGGCAGGATGGCGAACCCCACCCGCTTCGAGTACATACGGAAGCCCTTGGAGAAGCTGTTCGTGACAATGGTCGTGTCGGCGCTCTCGGGGAACAGAGCCAGCGGCGATCGGAACTCGTCGTAGAACATGGTGTTGTTGTAGATCTCGTCGTTCAGGATGTAGGCCCGCCCATCGACGGCCTTGTAGATGGCCGCCATCTCCTCGGCGTTGACGATGTTGCCCAAGGGATTGCCTGGCGAGTTCACCACGACCAGCGACGTGCGCTCCGGCGAGAAGTTGCGCTCGAATGACTCCAGGTCGACCCTCTTGGTCTCGATGTCGATGTCGTAGTAGGTCACGGTCGCCCCGGCCAACGTCGCGCAGTAACGGTAGAGCGCGTAGTAGGGCCGCGGGATCATGATCTCCATGGTGGGGCCTGAAACGAGCTGGAACAGGTTGCGGAAGATTGGCGACGTGCCAGCGCTCACAATCACGTTGGCGGCCGACGCGCGCGCGCCGTAGCGGTGGTTGTAGTGGTCTGCGATCGCCTCGCGCAGCTCGGGGATGCCCTCCGGATAGATCCGCCGCACGAAGGCCGGATCTTGCAACTTCTCCACCATCGTCTCCAGCACCGCTGGGGGCGTGGGCAACTCCGGCACGCCGATCGTCAGCTTCAGCACGTCCGCCCCCTGGTCGCTGAGCGAATCGGCGAGCTCGTCGAGCACGAACATCTGGAACTCAAGATCTTCGGGCATGAAGTCGCGTACGGTCAGTGGCATCCAAACCTCCTTGACGGGGTGTGAGCCGCGCGCATCGGAGAGGTGACGCTCGCGCACCGGGCGTCCTGCCTGTCCCGCAGCCGCTCGGGTGGTCCGTCCAGCATGCTAACGAAATCGGCCTGATGATACGCGATCTCAGCGCGTCGGGCGCTAGCGTCGCCCTCCGGGGCGCTCCGCCTAGCGCCGAAGGAGACGTATACACGATCTCGTCATGGTGACGGATCCTGATAGGGCGGAGCTCCTCCCCCCCCAGGCACCTCCCCGTGCGTAGCATCGGCGAGTCCGGTTCGGAGAGAGGATACCGCGGCGCGGAGCGGCAGACGCGCGAGGCCGCCACGATCACTGGTCGTGCGCGCGGGTGACTCCGGCATCGCCAACGAGCGCGGTCTGGCGACGACGGAGACGCTGCAGCGGCGCAATACCAGGACCGACAGCGTCGCCGGCGAGCGCCCCCGGTTCGTCGATCACCACCGATTCAGACAGGCCCGTTGGTCGGGGTCGCGCTCTCGATGGGGGAGCAGCCCCCTAGTAGACGACCTCGTTGGCGATCTGTGATCCCACCAAGGTGGCGGACCCGCTCGCTTTTGCCAGCCAGCCCTGAATCTCAGCATCCGCCGTTAGGTTGTCCAGCACCGCGCCCAACGCGGCGAGGTTCTCGCACTCGGCGGCCCACGTAATCAGATTTCCGTTCACCGCGGGGTTGCCGTACGCGGTGAAGAAGCGCTGATTCTGGAACCCGAGGCGTGTCCCGATCGGCTCAAACTCTTTCGCCACCTCCGCCCAATCCGCCTCTTGTCCCTCTTTGACCTGCCAGTTCGCGATGAATACTGCTGTCATGAATTATCCCTCTTCCAACTATTCGCGGAGCGCGAGTCTAACGCGTGGGAGCCCGGCCGGAGCGGGGAGCCGTTTATCGAGAAGCCTGGAAGACGGCGCTTTCGACCGCGAACCACAGCGCCATCGATCCTGCCCGGTCGTCATGGCCCGCCACCCCTGCGCGGTTGATGTAGTCGTCGAGTGTCGGCAGGGGGCCTGTGCCGGGGCAGGCGTCGCGCACCATCCCGGTCGAATCGATTCGCTCCGAGACCGCTGCCCAGGCTCGCGCCGCCGGGTCGCGGTAGCCGTCGTCGAGCCAGCCGCGCTGCATGCCGCGCACGAGGGCATAGCCGATCATCGCTGTGGCGGTGTGTTCCTGATACGAGTCGGGGCGATCCACCACCTGGTGCCAGGCGCCCGAAAGGTTCTGGTGCGTTATCAACGCATCGAGGTGCGCGCGGTGTTTCCCGACGAGCAGGTCGCGTCCCGGTTGGTCGGCTGGCAGGTACGAGAGCGCCTCGGCGAAGCCCAACGCGGCGAAGGCGTTGCCCCGTCCCCAATAGAACGGCGAGGCCTTGCAATGCCACCAGAGGCCGCTCTCGGTCTGGGCCTGGGTGCGGTCCAAGATCGCCACGAGCCCAGCGGCGTAACGGGGATCGTGGCTCCCATCGTACGCCCGGCCCAGCAGGGCCCCCGCGAAGAAGATCTCCTCCACCCGGTCGTCCGGATCCATCGCCACCGACCGCCCGTCCGGGCCCAGCTCCAGGTAGCGATCCGCGATCCCGACCAGGAAGTCGGCGTAACGCGGATCGCCCGTCGCGGCGGAGAGTTCACCCGCCCAGAGGAACCCCGCTTGAACTGATCCGTCGGCGGCGCGGGTCTCCGCGAGCCCGCCCGCAGTGATCAAGGGATCGACAGTCTTAGCGATAGACGGGGCAGGATCGGTACCCGAGGGCGCGAATCGGTGCAGGCGGAGCCGACCGCTCATCGCGACGCCGCGGATGTAGTTGACCGGCGCCAGCTCGTGGCCGTACTCGGCCGCGAGGATGCGAGCGACTTCTAGGGGCGGCGAGGTTGGCATCACATCTCCCCCGGCGGATCAGGAGTCGGTGAAGTGGGGACGTCGCTTCTCAGAGAAGGCGGTCGGGCCTTCGATCGAGTCCTGCATGCCGGCCAGGTTCTGCTCCAGCGCGTTGCCAAACGCCTGCCCTTCGAGCGGATCCATGTAGAAGCCACGGTAAAGCGCCTCCTTCATGTTGCGCACGGCGCGCGGCGCCATCTGCAAGGCGCGCTCCGCGTAGGCCATCGCCGTCTCCAGCAGTTGGTCGCGCGGGACCACGCGCTGCACCCAGCCGATCTCGTAGCAGCGCTGGGCGTCGTAGAGCGTGTCGCCCCACAGGATCAGCTCCAAGGCCGAACCGAGTCCGATCTGTCTGGTGAGGGGAGCCATCCAGCCCGCGCCGCCCATATTCCAACGTGTCTCGGCGATGCCCACACGTGCCTCCTGCGCCATAATTCGGATGTCACATTGCATGGCATACATGAACCCGCCTGCGACGGCGTAGCCGTTGATCGCCGCGATGGTGGGTTTCCAGAGACCGAGCGATTCCGAGAGCGGCACGGCGTTGCGCCGCCTCGCTGGGGTAGAGGGGCGGCCGTTCCCTTCCTTGGCGGCGGCGGTGCGGGACTCCGCCGCGTTGATCAGATCGGCGCCCGCGCAAAAGGCACGACCGGCGCCGGTGAGGACGGCCACGCGGGCAGTGGGATCGTCGCGGAACTCGATGAACGCGGCCTCGAGAGCCTCGGCCAAGCCATCGCCGATCGCGTTGAGACGGTGAGGGCGGTTCAGGGTGATGACGTGAATGCCGCCAC
>JAPUIR010000203.1 GCA_027296805.1 Chloroflexota bacterium
CGGTGCGTATCGAACGGCGTCGCTTGCAGGACCTCGCGCTCGCGGTTGAGGTAGCGCACGTAGGAGCGGATGCCGCCCTCGAAGTAGAAATTGATTTCCCGCCCCTGCGCTTCGGGCCGGTCGTCCTGGAGGTGGATCCAGAGTGCTCTGTTGAGATAGGCGCTCTCGCGGAAGCGCTGCTGCAAGGTCTCGAAGTCGTAGTCGACCGCCTCAAAGATCTCCGAGTCGGCCAGCCAGCGCACCTTGGTGCCCGTCTTGTCCTTCTGCTCCTTGGTCGCCTTCGACGACTTCAGCTTGCCCACGGCCTTGCCGCGCGAGTAGTTCTGGCTGTACACCTTGCCGTTCCGCAGCACCTCTACCCGAAGGTCCTCTGACAGCGCGTTCACGACCGACGCGCCGACGCCGTGGAGCCCGCCCGAGACCTTGTAGCCGGAGCCCTCGAACTTGCCGCCGGCGTGCAGCACCGTCATCACGGTCTCGAGTGCCGAGAGGCCGGTCTTTTGGTGCTTGTCGACGGGGATGCCCCGGCCGTCGTCGACGACCGTCATCCAGTTCCCTTCCTCGATCGTGATGTCGATCCGGGTGCAGGCGCCGGCCATCGCCTCGTCTACCGCGTTGTCGACGATTTCGTACACGAGGTGGTGTAGCCCACGCTCGCCCGTCGACCCGATGTACATGCCCGGGCGGCGGCGCACGGCTTCCAGCCCCTCCATCACCTGGATCGAAGAAGCGTTGTATTCGCTCGTGACTGCTTTGGCCATGCGCGTGTGGGAGCCTTGCTGGGTACGCTGAACTGTGCGCTTATTTTATCAAGATCGGACCTCAGGCGCGAGCAAATGTTCGACATTTTGCGAACGGATCACGCGACCAGATCTCTGCTGATTCCGAGCGGATAAGCGGGGATTCAGGACTATCCGAGAGGATCGACGGCCTTTCTCCGCCCCCTCCTCCTGTCGATGGAATCACCGAACCGCCAAATTGTTTCCACGGGCACGGTGCGAGAGTCGGTTGGGAGACGCCTGGGCCGCGTCCGGCAGGGCGCAGCGCACCCCAGGATCGCCCTCGCGGGTGCATCGACGGCGGGGTACGCTGCCCCGCGAGGCGGCTCTTGCGGGCGCCCCGCTACCTCGCCGCGGCGATGCGATTCGGAGACCGCCGTATGGTCAACTGGCGCGAGCGACTCCATCTGAGCAGCGCGAAGGACGCGCGCGACGAGATCCTGCGCTCGCTGCCGGACCGTATCGACGACCTGTGCCCAGTCGCCATCGTGCGCAACAACATCAGCGATGCGACCGGGCGCACCTGGGCGCAAGAGCGTTCCGAGTTGGTCTTTCGCCAAGAGTTCGTGCCCGCCCTGGACGGCATCGACGGGTTCAGCCATATTTTCGTCCTGACGTGGCTGGAGCAGGTCACGGACGAGGGGCGGGCACTTCTGCGCATCCATCCCACGGGAGATGAGTCGTCGCCGGAGGTTGGCGTCTTCGCCACCCGTACGGCGCACCGGCCCAACCCGATCGCGCTTAGCATCGTGCCCGTTGAGGGGCTGAGCGGGAACGTGTTGAAGGTCGTCGGGCTCGACGTCGTCCATGGCACTGCCGTGCTCGACGTGAAGCCCTACGTCTCGTTCTACGATTCCTTCAACGCCGAAATTCCGGCCTGGGCAGAGTGACGATGCCGGCTCGCTCCGCGACACCCAGGAAAACACGGACCGTCGTTGGCCGCGCGCCACGCGCCAAGCGTCGCGTCCAATCGCCGCCGCCCCGCCTGCGCCCGCGCGATGTGCGCCGTCTGGCCAAGCGGCTGCGAACCTCGTACGGCCCGCAGTCCTGGTGGCCGGCCGGCACGGAGCTGGAGATGGTGGTGGGCGCACTGCTCGTGCAGAACACCGCCTGGACCGGCGCCCGCAAGGCGCTCGATAACCTGATCGACGCGGATCTGCTGGAGCCCACGGCCCTGCACGCCGCGCCGGAACCGTTGATCGCGGAGCTGATTCGGCCCTCGGGCTACTTCAACAGCAAGGCGCGCAAGCTCAAGGCGTTCGCGGAACTCGTCGTGACCGAGGCCGACGGATCCCTCGCGACGCTCTTGGCGAAACCCTTCGACGAGCTGAGGGCGCTCCTCCTCGCGACGTACGGCTTCGGGCCGGAGACCGCCGATTCCGTTTGCCTTTACGCCGCGCGCTACCCCGCCTTCGTGATCGACTCGTACACGCGCCGCCTCCTGGAGCGCCTCGATTGGGTGACCGGCACGCCGTCCTACGACGCCTTGTGTCAGGCCTTCGTCGATGCGCTGCCGGCGGAGACGGAGGTCTACGCCGAGTACCACGCCCTCGTGATCACGCACATGAAGCACACCTGCACCAAACGCCCCCGCTGCGGCGCTTGCGACCTGATCGACATCTGCCCCACCGGCCAGGCCGAACTGGGCCTGGAGCCGGGCAGTGCCGTCCGCCGTCCCGGGCGCCGCCGCGCGACCGACCCGCCGCTCGATTGGAACGCCTGATGGCCCGTGTCCGCGCGAACCTGATTAGCGTCTACGTCGTTCGTCCGGCCGGATCGGGCGTGGAGTTGCTCCTGCTCCAGCGCCCGGACGACTACCGCTTCCCGGCCGATTGGCAGGCCGTCCACGGCCACATCGAGGAGGGCGAACCCGCCTGGCGCGCCGCTGAGCGCGAGCTGGCCGAGGAGACCGGCCTCGACGCGGCACGCTGGTGGCGACTTTCCCCCCTGGAGTCGTTCTACAACCCCGAGAACGACTCCGTGTACCTCGTCCCCACCTTCCTCGTCGAGGTTGCGGCGGGAGCGGAGCCGGTCCTCTCGCACGAGCACCAGGCGGCCCGCTGGTGCAGCCTGGGCGACGCCCGCGGCCGCTTCCGCTGGCAGACTCAGCGCGCCTCCGTCGACGCGATCGCCGTGGCGCTGAAAGACTGGCCGCAGGCAGGCGACGGGCTGATGGAGCTCGACCTCGACGCCCTGCGGGCGAACCGGCGGCCCGCCACGGCGAGCAGCGGGAGCCAGCGAGAATGACCAGTCTGGGCATCATTGGCTTTGAGCGCAGCGGCAAGACGTCGCTTTTCAACGCCGTCACGGCGGCGCACCATGAGGTCGGCGTCGCCACCCACCAAGATCCCCATCTCGGCGTCGTCAAAGTCCCCGACTCTCGCCTCGATCAGCTCAGCGCCATGTTCCAACCAAAGAAACACACCGAAGCGACGTTGGAGTACGTGGATTTTCCGGGCGCTGGTTTCGGTGGCGGCGCCGGCCCGGAGACCCGCTTCCTGGACCAACTGAGCCGGATGGACGCGCTGATTCACGTGGTGCGCGCTTTCGAAAACGACTCCGTCCCGCACCCGATGGAGAGCGTCGATCCGGTGCGTGACATCGAAGCGATGATCCTCGAATTGACGTTCGCCGACATCGCCCTGGTCGAGAAGCGCCTTGAGCGAATCGCCAGCGAGGCGAAGGCACTCAAGGTCGCCGAGCGCGAGGTGGCGGAGCGCGAGGCCGTGCTCTTGCGCCGCCTGCAGGACGATCTGGGCAGGGGCACTCCGGTGCGCGCGATCGAACTCAGCGAGGAGGTGCGTCGGAGCCTGCGCCAGTACCGTTTCCTCACGGACCGACCACTGCTGAGCTTGATCAACATCGATGCGGCGGCCGCAGGGGAAGCCGAGCGTATCGCGTCGGAGTATCGCCCGCCCGAAGAACCCGCCGGCACCGCGACGGCGGCCGCTTGTGCCTCGTTGGAGATGGAATTGGTCGACCTGTCCGCTGAGGAGGCCGCCGAGTACCGCGCCGAGGTGGGGGCGGGAGACGGTGCGCTGGAGACCGCCATCGGCCTCTCCTACCAAATCCTGGGTCTGCTCTCCTTCTTCACGGTGGGCGAGGATGAGTGCCGCGCTTGGACCGTGCATGAGGGCGACAACGCTCGCCAGGCCGCAGGGCGCATTCACTCCGATCTGGAACGCGGCTTCATCCGCGCGGAGGTCGTCAATTGGGGCGATCTCGTCGAAGCCGGATCCGAGGCGGAAGCGAAGAAGCGCGCCCTCGTCGCCACGCAGGGCAAGGACTATGTCGTCCGTGACGGCGACGTCCTGCACATCCTGTTCAACGTCTAGTCCAACGCTTCGTTCAACGGCTCGTTCGACAGCAAGGCGCTATGCTGCGCCCAACATGACGACAAATCCCGACGCCTCAACCGAGTCGCTCACTCGTCAGATTCTCGAAGCCAGCCAGGTGGGACCGCCGTTGGCGGCTTGCACCGTGGTCGCGGCGGCGGCCGGGAGCGGCGTCGAGCCCGGCGCCAAACTCCTCGTGCTTGCCGATGGCTCCACGCGCGGCACCCTCGGCTCCGGTGCCAACGACGGCCTCCGCTCCGCGCTCGAAGAGGCCGCCGCCGAGGCGATCCCCGCTCACACGGTCGCGACTTACACCTTCACCCCGGCGGGTGATCCGTTGCTCGGGCGTCGCAGCGTTGAGGCTGCGCCGGAGACGATCGAGATTTTGATCGAGGTGATCGAGCCCGCCGCGGTCCTGCTCGTGGTCGGGGGTGGGCATGTGGGGCGCGCCGTGGCGGAGTTGGGCGCGTTTCTGGATATGAGTGTCGCCGTCCTGGACGACCGCGAGGAGTACGCCCATCAGGAGCGGTTCCCCTTCGCCGATCGGGTGATCCACGGGGACTTCGAGGAGGAGCTCCAGCGCTTCCCCTTCACCGGGAACACCTTCGTGGTCCTGGTCTCGCGCGGGCACTTAGTCGACGAGCTCAGCCTGCGCGAGGTCGTGAAGCACGACATCGCCTATCTGGGCATGATCGGCAGCAAGCGCCGTACCCGCACGGTCCTGGAGCATCTGGAGGCGGAGGGGATTGAGCAGGCGCGGCTCGATCGCGTTTTCACGCCGATCGGCCTCGACCTGGAAGCGGAGACTCCGGCGGAGATCGCCATCTCCGTTCTCGCCGAGATCGTGCTCCTGCGCCGCGGGGGAACGGGCGCGCCCCTCTCCAACGCCGGCGCGACCCTGGTGGAGGGCCGCCTGCGCCGGTCAGCTACAATCGAAGCGACAGCCTGAGGAGCCCAATGGCGAACGACGAGATCTACGACGAGATCACGACAGCGCTCGAGGCGGGTGAGCCCGTCGCCCTGGCGACCGTGGCGCAAACGCTGGGCAGCACGCCGCGCAAGACCGGCGCCAAGATGGTCGTCCGCGCCGACGGATCGTTCGCGGGCACGA
>JAPUIR010000204.1 GCA_027296805.1 Chloroflexota bacterium
GTCTTCACCAGCTAGGCAAGCGACCATGGCGCCTGGCTACGACACCATCGAGGAGGGTGACGACCTTCCCAGCGTCGTGCGTCGCACCTCGCGCCTCTCCACGCTCAAGTTCATCGCGGCCAGTTGGATGTGGGAGGAAGATTTCTTCTACGATCAGGAGGCCGCCGTCGCCACCGGCCTGCCCGGCCCAATCTTGCCCGGCCCCTACAAGTTCGCCCTGCTCCAGCAGTATCTCGTCCATTGGCTGGGACGCGTGCACGGCATCCACCGTCTCCAAGTCTCCCATCGACGCCCCGACCCCCACGAGAGCACGCTCACCCTGGGCGGCACTGTCACCCGCAAGTACCGCGACGGGGACGCACGCCTGCTTGACCTCGAACTGTTCATCGACCAGGAATCCGGCGAGCGCTGCGTCCGCGCCAGCGCCACCGTCGAACTCGACACCTAGCCAGCGCCTTGCGGCTTCGAGTCTCGACACGAGAGTGCGCGTCCGCCCCGCAAGATCCATCCCCACCCCGTCCATCAGCGACGCCCCGAACGTCGGTCGGGCAGGGGGTCTCAGGGGCCGGAGCGAGGTTCCATGAGCGACCTCCAGACAGGCAGTCCCCCTGTCCAAGGACTAGGTCCCGCTCACCGTCAGCTCCGACATCCGGATGGTGGGTGCCGCCGCGCCACCGAACCACTCCACATCGCTCCCCACCGCATCGATCGAGCTCAGCATCTCTCGCATATTCCCCGAGACGTTGATCTCGGTCACCGGCTCCGCCAGCTCACCGTTCCGGATCCAAAGCCCGGCCGCCCCGCGCGAGAAGTCGCCCGTCGTGAAGTTGATCCCAAACCCCATCAGCGTCGTCAAATAGAGCCCGTCCTCCACCTCGCCAATGATCGACGCGGGATCCCGCTCCCCCGCCTCCAGCGTGAGATTCCCGTTCCCCACCTGGGGCAAGCTGGTCACCGACCGCGTCGCGGACCCCGTCGACGACTTCCCGGTGCGCCGCGCGTTGTACGTATCGAACAGGAAGCCCTCGAACACCCCCTCCTGGAACAGAACGTTGCGCCGCGATCCGATCCCCTCACCGTCGAACGGCCGCGACCCCAGCCGGCCCGACAGCGTCGAGTCGTCCACGATCGTCACCAAGGACGACGCCACCGCCTCACCCTGCAACTCGGCTAGGAACGTGCTGCGCCGGAAGAACGCCTCCCCACTGCACGCGCGCGCCACCACCCCGGCGAACCCCGCCGCCAGACGCGGCTCCCAGACAACCGGCACCCGTATCGTAGCCCGCTTCGACGCCCCCAGCTGCCGCAACGCCCGCGCCGCCGCCTCCCGGCCCACGGACTCGGCGTCGGCCAGCCGGTGCAACTGTCGCTCCGACGTCTGCCAGTAGTCGTTCTTCAGACGTCCGTCCTCCTCCTCCGCCATTACCTCCACCGCCAACGACACCGAAGATCCTACGTAGCTGCCCGCGAAGCCGTTGCTGTCGGCCAGCGCCACCTCGGCCAGCCGCGTCGCGAATGTGGCCCCGTCGCTGTTCGTGATCCGGTCGTCGACGGCCAGCGCCGCCTGCTCGCAGGCCATCGCCCGCGCGATCCGCTCCTTGCCGCTGATCGCCTCGATACTTTCGTCGTAGAGCTGCAGTTCCGCCGCCGTCCGCATCTGATCCGCGGGGTCCGGCAGTCCCGCGTGCTCATCGGGCTCCGCCAGCTCTGCCAGCGCCATCGCCTTCGCCACGCTCTCGTCCAGCGCCGTCTCCCCCAGGTCCGACGTCGAGACCAGCGCTTGCCTTCCCCCCACGATCACCCGCAGCCCCACCCCCCGCGACGACGCCTCGATCACCTTCTCCACTTCCTGCAGACGCACCGTCGCCTCCGAGTCGGTGGAGCGGATCGCCATGGCGTCCGCCTCGTCGGCGCCCGCGGCGCGCGCCTTTTCCACCAACCGCTGCGCGATGGCCAGGGGCGTCAGGTCGCTCATCGACGCGCCTACCCTTGCACCTGGGTGCCGCCCACGGTCATGGCTGAAATCAGCACGGTCGGAATCCCCACACCCACCGGCACCGACTGTCCGTCCTTGCCGCACGTCCAGCGACCATCGCTGAGTTCGAAATCGTTGGCCACGCCCGTCACCTTGCTCATCGCGTCCGGACCGTTCCCGATCAGGTTCACGTCACGGATCGGCGCGGTCACCTGCCCCTTCTCGATCAGGTAACCCTCCGTCACCGAGAACACGAAGTCCCCATTCGTGATGTTCACCTGCCCCCCGCTGAACGACTTGCAGAGCACGCCGTACTCCACGCGCCGGATCAGGTCCTCGGGGCTATCCTCGCCGGCCGTCATATACGTGTTGGTCATGCGCGGCATCGGGTAGTGCTTGAACGACTCCCGCCGCCCGTCCCCGCTCGGCTCCACCCCAAAGTGACGAGCACTGATCTGGTCCTGCATATACGCCGCCAGTACCCCCTTCTCGATCAACAGGTTCTTGCGCGGCGCGTTCCCCTCGTCGTCGATATTGATCGACCCCCGGCTGTGCTGAATCGTCGCATCATCAATCACCGTCACCAGCTCCGACGCCACCGGCTGCCCCAGTCGGTCTGAGTAGTTGCTTGTCTTCTTGCGGTTGAAGTCCGCTTCCAACCCGTGCCCCACCGCCTCATGCAACAGGATGCCGGAGTCCCCCGCCGCCAGGACCACCGGCAGCGTCCCCGCCGGCGCCTCCAGCGCGCTCTGCTGCAGCACCGCCTGTCGTGCCGCCTCTTCCGCCAGCGACTCCGGACTGTGCGTCTCGAAGTACTCCATACCCATGCGCCCTCCGCCCCCCCACCGCGCCATGCGCCGCTCGTCCTCTATCTCCGACTGCGCACTCACGTTGAAGCGCATGATCGGCTGATAGTCGGCCACCAGCCGCCCGCTACTGGTCGCCACCATCACCCGCTTCTCACTGTCGACGAACGAGATATCCACCCGCGCGATGCTGGGGTCGTGCCGGCGAGCCGCGTCGTTCGCCCGCCGGATCAACGCCACCTTCTCCTCCAGCGGCACCTCAGTCGTCGGCACCGGGAGCGCATAACGATCGGCGTCATACGACACCGCCGTCACGTCGACCGGTGCCGCGGCGCCGGACCCTGTCGCGATCTGCGCCGCCGTCTCCGCCGCCCGACGCATCGCGTCCGGCGACAGATCCTCGGTGTAGGCGTAGCCAATCGCGTCCCCACGCACCACACGCACGCCGAGCCCCTGCGTCAGCGCCGCCTGCGACGACTTCACTTGCTCGTCCTGAAAATCGATCGACCCACTCCGCCGGTGCTCGAAAAACAGCTCCGCGAAGTCCCCGCCGCGGCCCAGCGCCACGCCCAGAAGCCCATCCATGGCCACCGGGTCAATGTTGAAGCGCTGGCTGTAGAAGCGAACCACATCGGCATGGGAATCGGACATCGTCCACTCAACCCCTCTGCTGGATGCGTGCCTGGATGCGTGCCGAACTGCACTCAGTCTATCGGTCGACGGGAACAGCCACGATAATCGCCGACCGAGACCCGCACCGGAGCGACCATGCCTCCACGCCTCCAGCTCAGCAGCCAAGAAGCCACTCGTCTCCCGGGCCTACTCGCCCTCCACCCCACCACGCGCATCCCTTTCGACGCCTGCCAGAGCCATCTCCATCGCGTGCTCTGGATCCTGGACGCTTACGGCGCCGAACCCCCTTCACTCACCCCCAACCTCTGCACCCTCCTCATCTTCGAACAGGGCCTCAACTTGGCCCGCACGACGATCGAAGCCGCGTTAGACGAGGCGCTGGCCGCGGGGGCGATAGAGCAGGACCACGACGGCCACACCATCACCGACGACGGCCGTCGAACGCTAAAGTCGCTCCGGCCTGGCGGCGGGTAAACCCGCTTCCTCGGCCGCGAGCAACCGCGTATCATCGCTCCCGTGCAACGGGCATGGGCGCCGCGCCGCGGTCCCGGCACCACGCAGCATTCATGAAAGGCTTGGGGTATGGCGCTCAGCAGTGACGATCGACAAGCAATTCTGGAACTCGCCGCTCGCTACAACCACGCGATCGACTCCGGCAACGGCGCGGCCTGGGCCGCGACCTTCACCGACGACGGCGTCTTCGATTCCCCTCAAGCCGTGGTCGAGGGCAACGAAGCGCTGATCGGCTTTGCCGCCGCCTTCCCCACCCAGGTGCCCGGCGCTCGTCACTGGACGAACAACCACGTCATCGATGGCGACGGCGACGCGGCCACGCACACCTGCTACCTCAACCTCATGAGCGTGGAGGGCGGCGCCAAGATCGTCATCACCGGCATCTACAACGATGAACTCGCCAAGAAGGACGGCGCCTGGCGCTTCACCCGTCGCAAGGTCAGCGTCGACGGCTAGCCGGTCGGCGCACGGGAGTTTACCGACTCCCCCTTTACGCGGCCTGCGCCCGCCATCAGTGTGAAAACGCTCCGCCCTGGGGAGGGCTGCAAAGAGGCGCCATGAGGCGCCTCTTTTCGATCGCACGGCCACGGATCTAGCCGCGCCGCGTGGCTGCTTCCCCGTCGCTGGGAGCCTGGGCGGCGCTAGGTTCCTCGCCCTCTGCCAGCGATTCCTCCGCCTCCACGGGAGGCAACGGAAGCTGGAAGTTGACCGGCACAATGAGCAGCGCACCCAGGATGATCGTGTCCCCCTCGAACCCGTTGTAACGCGCGATCGCCTCCGGCGTCGTTCCGTGCTGCACCGCCACCGCCGACAGCGCGTCCCCCTCCCCCACCCGGTATTCAACCAACTGCGGCCAGTGCTGCAGTACCGCGATCGGATCGTCGATCTCCAGGTCGGACTCCCCCGTCAGATCCAGCACGTAGCCCACCGGGATGAGGAGCGTCTGTCCCGCGAAGATCGCGCCTCCGCCCAACTCGTTGGTCAATGCGATCGCCTCCGCCGTCGTCCCGAAGTTCGCCGCGATCAAGAGCAGCGAGTCGCCCGACTGCACGGAGTACTCCACCATCCGCGGCCAGGCACGCAGCGTTTCGACCGGCCCCGCGTCGAACGGGATTTCATCCTCCGCTAGCTCCACCACCACTACTGAGAGGTCCAGCGCGAATCCGACCGGGACCCGCAAGATCTGGCCCTCGAAAATCTCGTCGTTGGGCAGGCCGTTATAGCGGATGATCGCCTCCACCGTGGTGTCGAGCTGGCCCGCGATCAAGCTCAGCGTCTCGCCTGCCAGCACCTCGCGTTCGGCGATCACGTCCCAGGCCAGCAGCTGCTCGATCGGCGGCCGCGGATCGATCTCTTCCGCCTCGTCCGGCGAGGCCGCCGCCTCCGGCTCCTCCACCGCCGCTTCTTCTTCCGGCGTCACGGCGCTCTCTTGCACCACTGCCACGGCGTCGGCCGCCTGCTCGGCCTGCTCCGCCAGGGCCCCTGCCGGTCCCACCCCAACCGAATCCACCGCGCGACTCTCCCCGTCCCCGTCCGACACCAACGCGAACACCGCCCCCAATACCGCCGGCAAGAGCACCGCGAACGCCAACAGTCCTACGACCTGGCGCGAGTCGAGCTGGGGCAGCCTCCGCCGCGGTCCCGGGGGGCGCTTCAGGGCGCCGCGGTAGACCGGACAGCGCGGGTGAACCCCGCTCAGACAGAAGCGCTCCTGGATTCGCGTCGCCACCCGCGAGGGAGGCACGGCCTTGAAACAGGCGTGCCCCTCGTGGGCGAAAGCGGCGCTGGTGTTGGGATCGCTCTGCAGGTGAAGATACGGGCAGACGACGGCCTCAGGCGCCGCTACGACGTCGGGAGCATCCCTGCTCGTGCCGGCTGCTGCCGGGTCGTCTGCTGAGCCGTCCATCGCCTGTTTCCACCTGGTTCACCCCACCACCCCGAGCATACCGGCG
>JAPUIR010000205.1 GCA_027296805.1 Chloroflexota bacterium
CTTGTCGCGGTAGATCCCGCGCATCATCCCAATGTGCTGCTCCAGCTCGCCGCTCACCATGTACTGGTAGATCATGCGATGCAGCAGCGGACTGTTTCCCATGTCGAAGCGAGCCGGCATGATCGCGTTGATCAGATCCGGCTGCGCCTGCACCCAACCCACCCGCAACCCCGTCGCGATCACCTTCGAGAACGTCCCGGCCGTGATCACGCCGTACCCGTCCGCTACCGCCGACACCGTGGGCACCAGATCCGCCCCGAAGTACAGCTCGTTGTAGGCGGTGTCCTCCAGGATGAAAATCTCTTTGCGCGCGGCCAGCTCCACGAGCTGCTCTCGCCGCTCCATCGACATCGTGATCCCGGTCGGGTTGTGGAACGTTGGGATCGTGTAGATCAGCTTGATCCGCTTGCCCGCCCGCTCTAGCTCTTCGATCGTCGCCTCCACCTGGTCAACCAGCAGCCCGTCCTCGTCCATGTGCACCCCGACGATCTCCGCCTGGTGTCCCCGCATCGTGCGCAGCGATCCCGAGAACGTTGGCACCTCCGTGATCACCACGTCGCCCGGGTCCAACAGCGCCGAGCAGACCAGATCGATTGCACCGGCGGCCCCGTTCGTCAGCACATAGCCATCGGCTCCGAAGGGGGTGGCGTGATCGCGCGAAAAGTACGTGCCCATCTCGGCCCGCAGCGGCTCGTAGCCGTGTGCGCCGCCGTAGACCAGCGGCGCGTCATCGTCCGTGTCGAGAGCGCGCTCCATCGCGCGGATCAGCGCTTCGCGAGGCTGGGTGGCGGCGTCAGGGATGCCGCCCGCCAGCGAGATCGGCGTCACCTTGGGGCGCGGTCGGTCGCCCGACATGCCCCAGTCCGTCATGCTGCCGGCGGTCAGCTTGCGGACCCGCGCGTTGATCGACGCGTCGGCCTCACGCCCTCCCCACAGCTCCGCTGCCAGCTTCGCGACATCCGGAGCCGTCTCGCTCGTCATCCAGTGCCTCCTCTGTCTGCTGCCCCGCCGCTTTCGCCTGCGTGGAAGACGGTTCGGCCTCGCACGAGGGGCGAGGCCATTCCACGCATTCGCGATCGATCGGAGTCACAGCGCCAGTAGCCACAGTCTAGGTGCCCCGCAGGCCCGCTGCGCTCCGCCAATGTACGTCCAGCGGATGGCCTAACCTGTCCCAGGTCGAGAACATGATCTGGGGAGTAAACGCAACGTGAAGCTCGGCGTGCTGGACCAGGTGCCCATCCGCGAGGGCGGCTCCGTCATCCAAGCCTTGCAGGAGACTTTCCAACTTGCCCAGGCGGTGGACCGACTGGGCTACACCCGCTATTGGCTCGCCGAGCACCACAACACCGGCTCGCTCGCCTGTACCGCCCCCGAGATCATCATTCCCCAAGTCGCCGCACGCACCCAGCGCATCCGCGTCGGCTCCGGCGGCGTCATGCTGCCGCACTACTCGTCGTTCAAGGTGGCTGAGATCTTCCGCCTGCTCGACACCCTCTACCCCGGCCGCATCGACGTTGGCATCGGGCGCGCCCCTGGCTCCGACGGTCGCACCGCTCGCGCCCTCGCCCACGGGCCCGGCTCCCTCGGCCTCGAGCACTTTCCCGAGCAGCTCGCCGACCTGGCCGGCTTCCTCAACGACGACCTGCCCGAAGCCCACCCCTTTCACGGCGTCCGCGCCGCGCCCCACCCAGCCAACGACGCTGATCTCCAGCCCGGGCGCGCCCCGCCTCTTGAGCTCTGGCTGCTCGGCTCCTCCAACGTCGGAGGCACGTATGCCGCCGAGCAGGGCTGGGCCTTCTCCTTCGCCCAGTTCATCAGCCCCGAGGGCGGCGAGGACATCGTGCGCAACTACAAGGCGCACTTTCAGCCCTCCGTCGCCTGGTCGAAGCCCGTGGCCAGCCTGGGCGTCTCGGTCACCTGCGCTGAGACCGACGAAGAGGCCGAGGAGCTGTCCTGGTCGCGCTGGTTCTGGCGCATCAAGAGCAACCGCGGCGTGCGCGGCGGCATCCCCTCGCCGCAGGCCGCCCACGACTTCGACTACTCGCCCGCCGAGCTCGAGTACATCGACTACATGAAGACGCGCTCGGTCTACGGCTCGCCCGCCCACGTGCGCGACAAGCTGGAGGAGATGGGCCGTATCTACGACGTGGACGAGTTCATCGTCCTCACCATCACCTACGACTTCGACGCCCGCATCCGCTCCTACGAGCTCCTCGCCGAGGAGTTCGGAATCCCCAGCGATAGCGCAGCCGCCACCGCGGAGGTCTAGTCATGCCCGACACGCCCCTGATCATTGAAGCCGCCATCAACGGCGCGACCAGCAAATCGCGCAACCCCCAGGTCCCCCGCTCCGTCGACGAGATCGTGGTCGACGCCATCGCCGCGATCGACGCTGGCGCCGCCATCGTCCACAACCACAACGACGATCCCGTGCTCGGCACCGTCCCCACCCACGACCCCCAGCCCTACATCGAGGCCTGGACCCGCATCCTCGCCGAGCGACCCGGCGCCATCCTCTATCCCACGATGGGCGGTGGTGGCCCCCACACCACGGTCGAGCAGCGCTACAGCCACATCCCCGCCTTGGCCGAGGCCGGCGTCCTAGGCCAGGGCTTGGTCGATCCTGGCTCCGTCTCCATGGGCGCCGCCGACGACGAGGGTTTGCCTCGTGCCATCGACCTCGTCTACCGCAACAGCTACGCCGACGCCCGCTACATGTTTGAGACCTGCAACGCCCTCGGCCAGGGGGCCAGCATCTCCTGCTTCGAGGGTGGCTTCGTCCGCGTCGCGCTCGCCTACCAGCGCGCGGGCAAGCTGCCCAAGGGATCCATGCTCAAGCTCTACTTCGGCGGGGGCGGCGTGGCCGAGGCGCAGGACGGCTGCTACCCGCTCGGCTTCGGCTTGCCACCGACCGAGGCCAGCCTCAACGCCTACCTCGACATGATCGAGCCCGAACCCATTCAGTGGTCGGTCGCCGTCTTGGGCGGCGACGTCGTGACCTGTGGCTTGGCACGCCTCGCCTTGGAGCGGGGAGGCCACGTACGGGTCGGGTTGGAGGATCATGCCGGACCGCGCCAGCCCACCAACGTCGAACTGATCGACGAACTCGTCGTCCTCGCCTCCGACGTCGGCCGCCCCATCGCCACCCCCGCCGAAGCCCGCGACCTCCTCGGCTTGCCTGGCGCCTAGCCTGCAGAGTCGACGTCGGGTCGCTAGCCCCCGAAGCGTTCCGTCTGGAACGTCACGGCCTGGCTGTCCGGCGACCAGCGCACCCCGAAGAGGAAGAGACGGAACACCTCGATCGGCTCCGACACCAGCTCCCCCTCCAGCGTGATCACCACGAACTCGCTCACCCTCACTCTTGCGTCTGACGTCAGCTGCTGCGCCGCAAGCAGCCGGCCATCGGGACTCCAGGCCAGGACGTGGATGCCCGGTAGCGTCGTGATCGCTCCCATGTCCAGATCCAGCAGGTGAGTCCTGGGGGGTGCCTGCTGCAGCGCGACGAAGCGCCCATCCGGCGACCACTGCAGCGGACCGAACGTGTCGCCGATCCGCTGCTCCGACAGGCCCAGTTCACCGCCGTCCTGGTCAAAGAACCTCCAAGCGCTGTCACGGAACCGCGCCACGACGTCTCCTCTGGGCGAAAACGAGACTGGATCGCTGCCCTCGAGCACGTAGTTCCGTGCCGGCGTCCCGTCCGTCTCGACCTCCGTCCAACCATCGACCGTGCGATAGACCACAGTCCCGAGCGGCGTCCACAGCGCCTCCCAAGCCGCTCCCACGCTCACGCTCCCTCCCTCGGCGGTCAGGATCTTGAGCGGGTGCCCGTCCTCCGTCCGCTCCTCCACGTTGTAGACCTCGTGAATGAGCAGGGCTTGCCCGTCCGGCGACCATGCGATTGATCGCCCGAACGGATCGCGGTCACCCCGTACCAACCAGCGGCCTAACTGAATCTCGGACAGCACACGGCCCCCGCCGTCGACCAGTTGAACGCCGCTCCGTGCTCTCGCGAACACGGAGGGACTGGCGGGTCCAGGCCGCACGCTGCAGGTGGCGGAATAGAGCCAGGCCGCATCGTTGTACTCGACCGCTACCACCGACTCCCGCCCCTCCGCGCAGGGCAGTGCCGAATCGGACGCCAACCACGCCACCGGTCCCGGATCGCGAGTGACGAAACGGATCGGCTCAGGAGCCTCGTCCCGCAGATCGACCAGCCACGTCCCGTCGAACGCCGCGATCGGCAGAGTTGCCGGATCGACGGCGAATGCGAACAGCTCCGGATCGTTCGGGATCCAGAGATTGAGCGCTCTCTCGGCGACGGTCAGCCACTGGCCGTCTGGTGACTGCGCCAGCAGCCTGAGCAGTGTGCCCCTCCGAGTCACCAGCGGTTCGCTGCTGGGCTCCACCTCCGGGTGATTACGGAAGGCCACCTCTTCACCAATCACGAGCGCGTGCGCCCCGGGCTCCTCCGATCGCACGTTCCCATCGAAGTCGCCCAACGCAGCTTCCTCGACATACCCCGGTTCCTCGTGGCCGATCCGGAACCACGTTTGCCCCTCGTCGTCCACGACCTTGGCGATCACCAAGACCTCCCTGTCGGCCTCCAACGTCGTTCGCACGCCCAACTCGTAGCCCGGGGCGTAGTAGACGTCGGTCTCGTTGGCCAAAGTGACGGCCTGCGCGGGTAGTAAGAAGTCCGGCAGAGTCACCTCGACCGTCGGGCCGGGCTGCGTGATCCCCAAGAGCCGGATGATCGACCGCCACCGCCCCGCCACGGGCAGCCGCACCACTGTGCTCCAAGCGAACGGGTCCTGGCTCGGCTCCAGCCTCGATTGCTCCGAGGGCACGTCGTCGTCCTCATGGACAAAGATGACGCTCACCGGCCAGACCAGCTCCGGCGCCTCTTCACGCGCGATGATCGTGCCGCGGTCCCGGATCAGGACACGCACGCTGATCGGAAGGTTGACGCTCACGTCGGTCGTGGAGACCCGTATGACGTACTCCGTGATCGGCTGTGGCTGTCGCACCCCGCGCTGGTCGTCGTCCACCGCCACCGCCACGATCGGCAGGTTTTCCGTCGACGGCCGTGGCTCCGCCGTCTCTGACCCGCAAGCCGCCACGAGGACAGCCACCAGCACCGCGACGGCCCCTACCCATTTCACACCAAGCCAGCGCACATCGACCTCCACACCCAACAAACGACCGTCACCCCACCGCGGTTCCCTCCGCCGCCCTACCATGCGCGCGCGAGAAAGGAGCACGATCGTGCCACGCATGCCGTCCGACGTCCTCCAGGAGTTCCTGCGTGCGCCGCATGTCGGGGTCATCGCCAGCCTGCGGCGCGACGGCCGTCCCTACACCGTGCCCGTCTGGTGGCTCTACGACAGCGACGTCGTGCCGCAATCCCACCGCGATCCCCTGCCCGGCGCCTTCTACCTCACCGGCACGACGACCCGCGTCTGGTGCAAGCAGCTCATGCACGACCCCCGCGCCTCGCTCTGCATCGAAACGAGCGACCCCGTCCCGCGGCATGTCGAGATC
>JAPUIR010000206.1 GCA_027296805.1 Chloroflexota bacterium
GGGCTCTACCTCTCGCCCCCGGAGGTCGGCATGGGCGAACGGGAGCCCGCCAAGGACGTGGCCCGCGTGCTCAGCCGCTACTGCGACGCGATCGTCTGCCGCACCTTCGGCCAGGACGTGTTAAACGAACTCGCGCAATACGCGACCGTCCCCGTGATCAACGCCCTCTCCGATTGGGAGCATCCCTGCCAGGCCCTCGCCGACCTCCTCACCATCCGCGAACATGGCGGCGCGGCCGGCCGTACCTTGGCCTACGTCGGCGACGGCAACAACGTCATCCGCTCTTTGGTCCTCGCCGCCACCTCAGAGGGGATGAAAGTCCGCATCGCCTCGCCCCCCAATCACGCCTTGGATGCCCCCACCCTGGAGGACGCCGCGAAGCGCGCCGCCGCGACTGGCGGCGACGTCCACACCATGATCGACCCCGTCGAGGCGGTCGCAGGCGCCGACTTCGTTTACACCGACGTCTGGACCAGCATGGGTCAAGAGGCGCAAGCTGCCCTCCGCCGCGAGGAATTCGGCGTTTACCAGCTCACCCTCGATCTGGTAGCGCAGGCCAATCCAGGCGCCAAGATCATGCACGACCTCCCCGCGCACCGCGGCGAAGAGATCACGGACGACGCCATCGAGAGCGACGCCTCGATCATCTTTGACCAGGCGGAGAACCGCATGCATGCCCAGCAAGCCGTACTCTGGCGCCTTCTGCGCTAGGATGAGGGCCGCCCGTAGGCCGGGCAGTTTGAGCTGAGTAGGGCGAGAGAGCATTGGTCGGGGGCGCCATGCGCGCGCCTCGGCCCGGAGAGCCCGGCTCATGGGGAACCTCTTCGACGACATCGAGGACGCTTTCTCCGGCTTCGGCTGGGAAAGCGCGCTGGAAGTCGCCTTCATCACCCTTGTCATCTTCTGGCTCTTCCGCCTCATCCAAGGCACCACCGCGATGACCGTGATCCGTGGGATCTCCATGGTCGTCGTGGTCATCGTGGTGCTGAGCCGGGCTCTGGATTCCGTGGTCCTGGACTGGCTCGTCAACAACGCCCTCGCCGTCATCGTCATCTTCGTCCTCATCGTCTTCCAGCCCGAGTTCCGTCGCGCTCTCGAACGGGTGGGCCGGGCCGGCGGCGTCCGATCGTGGCTCGGTGCCGGACGCGTCCCCATGGTCGATGTCGTCCGGGTCATCACCGAAGCGGTCGATCATCTCTCCACCCGCAAGACCGGCGCCCTCATCGTGATCGAGCGCGAAACTGGCCTCCAAGACATCGTCGAGACGGGTGCCGTCCTCGAAGCCACCGTGACCCCCGCTTTGCTCGAGAGCATCTTCTTCCCCAATTCCCCCCTCCACGACGGTGCCATCGTGATCCGCGACGACCAAGTCATCGCCGCTTCCTGCATCCTGCCCGTCTCCGACTTCCGCGCCGTCGGTCTTGACCACCTCGGAACCCGCCACCGCGCGGCCATCGGCATGTCCAACCAAACCGACGCGGTGGTCATCGTCGTCTCCGAGGAGACCGGCGGCATCGCAATCGCCACCGACGGTCGCCTCGTTCGCCTGCCCGACGTTGAACGCCTGGAGTCGATGCTGTTGCCCCTCCTCCAGCAGGGGCGTGGCGGCAGCAACGGGCGGGGCGGGAGCCGCACCATGACCATCGCGGGCTCCTAGCATGCGGGAAAGATCCCCCAGGCTGCGCCGAATCTGGCGACGCTGGCGCGGCTACCTCAGCATTTTCGGCGCCTCGCTTGCGCTCGCCCTGGTGATCTGGTTCGCCATTACCGACTCTGAGAACGAGCTCATTGAGCAGCAGTTCGGATTCAGCTTGGCCGTGGCCCAGCGCAGCGTCCCCGCCGACCTCGTCACCGCTAACCGTATCCCCCCCGTCTCGATCACCATCGCCGGCCGCGAGAACGATATCGATGCCCTCAGCGTCGGGGACTTCTCCGCCTCGATCGACCTCGGCGGCCTCGCGGTCGGAGTCTTCGATGTCCCCGTCCAGGTCGTCTCACGCAACGACGACGTACGGGTCCGCGCCGTCACCCCCGCGACGGTGGAAGTCGTCCTGGAGCGGCTCGAGCAGCGCACCCTCCCGGTCGTCGTGGTCATCTCCGACCCGGAGCCGATCGGCTTCGAACGCGGCGAACCGGTGGTCGTCCCCGCCAACGTCGTGATCAGCGGGACCGCGAACCTCATCGACCTCGTCGATGTCGTCGTAGCTCCGGTCGACCTCTCGAGCACCACCGTCGATGTCGATCGGCCGGTCACCTTGCAGGCGCGCACCAACACCGGCGCCGCCGTCAGCGGCATCCGTATCGAGCCCCCAACCGTCGATGTCAGTGTGGCGATTAGCCGGGAACTCTTCCCTCGCGCCGCCGCCGTCGTCCCCGACCTGATCGGAGTCCCGGCGGTCGGCTTCCGCGTCGCAGGCATCACGGTCGCGCCGCTCACTGTCGTCCTCGTTGGTACCCTGGACGGGCTGGAGAACGCCGGTCCGGCCACCACAACACCCATCAGCCTCGCAGGCCGCGAGAGTGATCTCGTTGCCACCGTGTCCGTGCTCGCCCCTGAAGGACTGACCCTGGAAGCCGACGCCACCGTGACCGTCCGCATCGAAATCCAACCTGTGATCGGCCAGATCGTGTTCGACGTGCCTGTCGAGATCATCGGCTTGAGCGACTCCCTCACCGCCCTTGTCTCACCCCTCACCGTCGAGATGGTGATCGAGGGGCCTGCCCCCCTCCTGGCGGAACTGACGACCGCCGACGTCCCGGTCACC
>JAPUIR010000207.1 GCA_027296805.1 Chloroflexota bacterium
CATGTTGCTGGGCGACATGGGCGCCGATGTGCTCCTGATCGAGGAGGCGGGCACGCCCTCCGGTCGCCGCGCCGCGCAGACCGCGACCCCCGATCCCAACGCCGCGCGCCGTGCCTCGGCGGGCAACGCGCTGGGACGCAATAAGCGATCGATCCGGCTCAACCTCAAGTCGGACGAGGCACGCGAGATCTTCTACCGCTTGGCGGATGAGGCGGACGTGGTCTTGGAAGGCTTCCGGCCCGGCGTCGTGAAGCGGCTCGGCGTCGACTACGACACCCTCAGCGCGCGCAACCCCCGCATCGTCTATTGCTCCCTCTCGGGCTTCGGCCAGGACGGCCCCTATGCCCAGCGCGTCGGCCACGACATCAACTACATCAGCATTGGCGGGGCGCTGGGCATGATCGGCAGCGCGGGCAAAGGCGGACGGCCGGCCATCCCGGTCAACGTCCTAGCCGACTTCGCGGGTGGCGGGTTGATGGCTGCCTTCGCGATCCTCTGCGCGCTGCAGGCCCGGGAGCGCACCGGTCGTGGGCAAACGGTGGACATCGCGATGTCGGACGGGGTGATGTCGCTGATCACGTCGATGGCGGGACAGTACTTCGCGACGGGCGACAACATCGAGCCGGGCGAGTCGATGCTGAACGGGGCCGCGCCGCACTACAACGTTTACGAGTGCTCGGATGGCCGCTGGTTCAGCGTCGGAGCGCTGGAGCCATGGTTCTACGCCAACCTCTGTACCGTCATGGGCCGCGAAGACTTCATCGCGGAGCAGGGCACGTCGGACGCCGCCAAGGTCGAAGAGATCCACGACCACTTCGCCGCGCGCTTCAAGACCAAGACCGCCGACGAGTGGTTCGAGATCCTCAACGAGGTCGATGTCTGCGCCGCGCCGGTGCTGACCCTGGAGGAGGCCTTCAACGACCCCCACAACCTGGCGCGTAAAATGGTGGTGGAAGTGGAGACGCCAGGTGTCGGCAAAGTGAAGCAAGTGGGCATCGCGCCCAAGCTGAGCGATACGCCGGGCCAAGTGCGGTCTCCCGCGCCGACGCCGGGCCAGCACACCGACTCGGTCCTGGCGGATCTGGGCTTCGACGCCGAGACCATCGCTACCTACCGCGAGGGTGAGATTGTCGCCTAGCGGCTAGAGCGGGTCACCCGGGTGTGGCGGTAGCACCGGCGCGACGACGCTGTGGGCCGGGGGACCGGCGTCCGTGGCGTCTTGCGGATGCACCCCCTCGCGGCGATGGGCCCGCAGCCACAGCGCCCCGCTGAGCAGAGCCAGGACGGCCAAGGCGATGCCGGGGATACGGAAGGCCCAGAGCAGCCCCAACTCGTCGAAGATGACCCCAATCCCCACCGAGAAGGGCGCCATCACCAGTCCCAGCACGAGATTCTGGAACGAGAGGACCGTCGCGCGTTGGTCGGAGGGGATGCGGCGATTGAGGTAGCCGGTCGTGATCGGACCCAACGTCGATCGCAGCAGCAGCGCGAAGACGAGGAACGAGACGGCGCCCAGCTCGTCGATCAGCGAGAGCCCCGCGACGGCGCCCAGCCCCAGGACGGGGACCGCAACCAGGACGCGGACTGTGCCCAGGCGGCGAATGAGCCGGAAGGCGACCAGAGCGCCGACAACGCCCGCGAGTAGCCCCGGCACCTGAAGCAGCGAGAACGTGAAGCCCACCTCCTGGCCCTTGTCGAGCAGGAAGGGCTGGATCAGGTAGTCCGTGGCGCCGAGGCCCGCGATCAGCACCGCGGAGTAGACGATGATCGTGCGTACGGCGGGCAACCGCCGCACCAGGCGCACGGCTTCTCTGGCGCCGTCCAGGTAGGAGGCCTGCGTGCCAGACTCCAGACGCGGCGGTTCGGCCATCCCCAGCGCGACGATGATCCCGAACGCGGTGGTCACAGCGCCCACGAAGATCGTGAACTGGATGCTGACGGCCCCCGCGATCGGCGCGCCGATCAGAACGCCCAATGTCGCACCGGCCCAGAGAAAGGCCTCGCCCCGTCCGGCGTGCTTCTCGTAATCGTCTTCACGGCCCAGCGCCTTGAGCGAGTCGTACACCAGCGCGAGGTCGGCGCCCGACATGAGCGTGTCGGCCACAGCCCAGATCAGGAACGACGTCAGCAACACGGCGTACGACGTCGTGAGCGCGAACACCACGATCGCGACGACCAGAATGGTCGCGCCGGCCGCCAGCGAGATGGAGCGGCCGAAGCGGTCGGCCACGGCACCGGTGGGCACCTCCAGCACCGTGAGGCTGAGCAGAAAGACCGCCTCCGCGATGCCGACCTGCGTCAGTGAGAAGCCCCGCTCGATGAGGAGGAAGACGATCCAGACGGGGATCCAGATCTGCGCCTCGCGCAGGAAGCGGAAGGCGTAGAAGAGCGGGATGTTCCGCTCCAGGCGTCGAAGCTCATACGCCGTAAGGCGCGAGGTCTGCTGCATGATGCGATTGACGATCGGTCTGTGCGCGCGAACAAGCGCGCGATCGGGTGAGTCGCTGGGAGCTGGGGCCGCCGGGCCCGGCGAGCATAGCTCTCGGCTGAAACAGATCGCCATGCAGCCGTGTAAGCGGCTACACCGGCTGGCCTAGTCGGCGGCGGGATCGGGTTGGGGCGAGTCAGCCTGAGGCGTCGTGGCGGCGGGGCGCACTTCGGCGGAGAGAGGTGGCGCGACGCGGGCGTCAGGGGGCGTCGCGGATTCCGCACGATGTGCGCGCAGCCAGAACCAGCCGGTCAGCGCGGCGAGCACCGCCAGGATGATGCCCGCGACGGCGAACCCAGTCGGAATGTCGATCTTGTCCGCGCTGATGCCCAGCGCGGGAACGAGCGGGGCGAGCAGGAGACTGAAGGCGACCTGGTTGAGCGAGAGAATCGTGGCGCGTTGATCGGACGGCACCCGTCGATTGATGTAGCCCGTGACGATCGGGAACGCGGCGGCGCGCACCAGGCCCAGCACCGCCAGGAACCCTATCGCGCCGAGAGCGTCCCAGAGCGCGATTCCCGCATAGGCCCCCACGCCGATCACGGGCAGCATGAGCAAGAGCCGCGGCTCCCCCAGCTTGGTCACGAACCAGAACGCGACCAAGGCCCCCACGATGCCCGCGGCGCGGATCGGCACCTGGAGCCCGGAGAAGGCGAAGCCGACATCGACGTCGTGGGAGAGGAGGAAGGGCTGCGTGAGGTACTCCGTCGCCATGGTGCTGGCCATGATCACGGCCGCGAAGGGGATCAGCGTGCGGACGGTGGGGATCTCCCAGACCGTGCGCAGCGCGGCGCGCACTCCCTGGAGATAGGAGAGCTGCGGGCCGCTGTCGAGGCGGGGCGGCTCCTTGAACGACATCGCCACCGCCCCCGCGAGGAGCGTCACGCCAGCGCCGAAGAAGAGCGGGGCTTGCAGACCGAGAGCCTTCGCCACGGGACCGCCTATAAGGAACGCCAGCACCAAGCCAAAGGAGCGCCCAGCCATGGCGCGCCCGGCGAACTTCTCGTATTCCCGCTCGCGGCC
>JAPUIR010000208.1 GCA_027296805.1 Chloroflexota bacterium
CAACCCAACCACCTTCACGTTGCGCTTCTCGAACTCGGGCTTCAGCTTCGCCACCGTGCCCAACTCCGTCGTGCAAACGGGTGTGAAGTCGGCCGGGTGCGAGAAGAGCACGCCCCAACCATCGCCCAGAAATTCGTGGAAGCTGATGTTTCCTTCACTGGTCTCCGCCTGGAAATCGGGGACCGTGTCGCCCAGTCGCAAACTCATAGTGCCAACCCTCTTTTTCAGCCTGAATCCTTCGGCATGCGCTCCTCGACCCCGCCGGTCGGGGAGGCGCAAAAGATAGCGAATTCCAGTCCGCTGTGGGGCGGAATTGCGCCGGCGCCTGCCGCCTCAAGGAGCCCCAGTCGACACTCGCCGGGCAACCGCTACCACCAGACCTTGCCCTCGATCTCCTCGTCACCCTCAATGTCCTCATACTCACGGGCCCAGAGCCCCGTGGAGAGGTATTTCCAGCCGCCGTCGGCCAGCAGCACCACGATGTGGCCCTCGTCGAGGCGCTCGGCCAGGCGCTGGGCCGTGCGCACGGCGGCGCCGGCGGAGATCCCGGCGAAGATGCCCTCGTCCTCCAGAAGCCGTTTGACGACGGAGAACGAGGTCCGGCTGTCGACCACGATGCGGCCGTCCAGCACGGATTCGTCGAGCACGGGCGGAATGTAGCCCTCGTCGAGGCTGCGCAAGCCTTGCACGAGGTCCCCGGGGTGCGGGGCGGCCGCCACGATCTTGACCTCCGGCTTGTGTTGCCGAAAGAAGCGCCCCACGCCGGTGAGCGTGCCCCCCGTGCCGAGCCCCGCCACGAAGTGGGTGATTTCGGGGCAGTCGCGCAGGATCTCCGGGCCCGTGGTCGCGAAATGGATCCCGGGGTTGTGCTCGTTCTCGTACTGCATGGGCATGAAGACATCGGGGTCCTGCGCCGCCATCTCCGTGGCCATCGCGACCGCGCCGTTGCTGCCGAGTTCACCGGGGGAGAGCGTCAGCTCCGCACCGAAGAACTTGAGCAGGTCGCGGCGCTCCACGCTGACGCTGGCGGGCATGACGCAGTGCACGGGGTGGCCGTAGAGACTCCCGACCAGGGCCAAGGCCAGTCCGGTGTTACCGGAGGTGGGCTCCAGGATGCGCTGACCGGGCTGCAGGGAGCCGTCGGCGCGGGCCGCATCGATCATGGCCTTGACGATACGGTCCTTGACCGAGCCGGTCGGGTTTTGCCCTTCGAGCTTGACCCAGATCGCCACCGATTCCTTGGGCGACATCTTGTGCAGCCGGACCAAGGGGGTGTTCCCAATCAACTCGAGGATCGAGTCGGCGCGGGTCGTCCCCGGCGCAATCATCGTGACGGGTCCTTACGAGCCGCCCGCCAGGGCGGGCAGGATGGCGAGCACGTCGCCGTCGTTGAGCTCCGTGTCCATCTGCTTGATAAAGCGGATGTCCTCATCGTTGAGGAAGATGTTGACGAAGCGGCGCAGCTCCCCATCCTCGAACAGCTGATTGCCGATGCCGGGGTGATCGGCGTCGATCGAAGAAAGCACGTCACCGACGGTGGCGGGGTCGCTGTAGCTGAGCAGCTTTTCGCCGTTCGTGAACTTCTGCAGCATCGACGGGATGCGCACTTCGACAGTCACTCTGGTTTCTCCCTCGCTCTGAGAGCTTGGACGGATTGCTAGTTCTGGGAGGCGACTGCGCCCTCATGGAACGGAGAGCCACAGAACTCCTCGTAGTCGATTAATTCGGTCACGGTCGGGGCCTCTCCGCAGAGCGGGCAGGCGCTGTCGCGCTGGATCCGCACCGTGCGGAACTCCATGGCCAGCGCGTCGTACAGCAGGAGGCGGTTCTTGAGCGGCTCCCCGATTTCCAGCAGCAGCTTGATCACCTCGGTGGCCTGGATGCCGCCCACGGTCCCGGGCAGCACGCCGAGCACGCCGGCCTCCGCGCAGGAGGGGACCATGCCGGGGGGCGGGGGGCTGGGGTAGAGACAGCGATAGCAGCCTTCGCCCGGGAAGAACGTGGTCACCTGCCCCTCGAAGAGGAAGATACTGCCGTCGACGAGGTGCTTGCTCAGCAGGAAGCAGGCGTCGTTGACGAGATAGCGGGTGGCGAAGTTGTCGGCCCCGTTCACGACGATGTCGTACTGGCCGATGATCTCCATCGCATTCTCTGAGGTGAGCGGCTCGGAGTGCCGCACCACAGTCACGTTGGGGTTCATATCGGCGATGCGGTCGGCGGCCGAGTCCACCTTGAGGCGCCCGATGTCGGAGGTGCCGTGGATGATCTGGCGTTGCAGATTGCTGGAATCGACAACGTCGAAGTCGACGATGCCGATCGTGCCCACGCCCGCGGCCGCGAGATAGATGAGCACCGGGGAACCCAGGCCGCCCGCGCCTACGGCCAAGACCCGGCCGGCTTTGAGCTTGCGCTGCCCCACGGGGCCGACCTGCTCCATGATCAGGTGCCGGCTGTAACGCTCCACCTCTTCCGGCGTCAGCACTTCGCCGCCGGCGATCGCGGGAATCACGGAGACCTCGTCGCCGTCGCTGACGGCGGTTTCGCCGCCGGCGAGTGAGCGCACCTCCTGGTTGTTGAGATAGACGTTGACGTGATCGAGGATCTGGCGATCTTCGTCGAAGACCATTTCCCCGAAGCCCGGAAATCGCTGTTCCAGGTCGGTGAGGACGCCCACGACGTCGGCGCCGTCGGCCTCGACGAAGGTGCGGTTGCCGGTCACCCGTCGGAAGGGTGTCGGGATGTAGACCTTCACGCTCATCGTGTCCTCCTCGTCGCCCGCGGGTGGCGGGCGCTGCTGCGTATTTGGCTGCTCACCGACTGCGCGATCCGATCCGTGATCGCGCGGGGGCGAGATTGACGGTGAGATATCGCTCACCGGTGTCGCAAATCATCGTGACCACTCGCTTGCCCGGACCCAACTCTTCCGCCACACGGATGGCGGCCAGCACGTTGGCGCCAGAGGAGATCCCGGCCAGGATGCCCTCCTCGCGGGTCAGGCGATCGGTCATTTCGTAGGCCTCTTCGTCCTTGATGCCCACGACCTCATCGTAGATCTCGCGGTTGAGGACGCCCGGCACGAACGAGGCGCCGATGCCCTGGATGCCGTGGATGCCGAAGCGCCCGCCGCGCAGAACGGGCGACCGTTCGGGCTCGACCGCGATCACGCGAACGTCGGGCTTGCGCTGGCGCAGGACTTCGCCAACGCCGGTGATCGTGCCGCCGGTACCCACCCCCGCGACGAACGCGTCGATCTGACCCTCGGTGGCGGACCAGATCTCCTCGGCTGTCGTCTTGCGGTGGATCTCGGGGTTGGCCGGATTTTGGAACTGCTGGGGCATGAAGTGCCCCGGCTGAGCGGCGATCTCCTCGGCGGCGTAGACGGCGCCGCTCATGCCCTCGATCGCCGGGGTGAGGATGAGCTCGGCCCCAAATCGCTCGAACAAGCGCTGTCGTTCCACACTCATGTCCTCGGGCATCGTGAGAATGATCTGATAGCCCCTGACGGCCGCCACCATGGCCAAGCCCACCCCGGTGTTGCCGGAGGTAGGCTCCACGATCGTGTCGCCCGGCTGAAGCGATCCGGCACGCTCCGCTTCGTCGATCATGGAGATCGCAATGCGATCCTTGACCGAGCCGCCGGGATTGCGCGCCTCCAGCTTCCCCAGCACCTCCGCGGCACCTTCCGGCACGACGCGCCGCAGCCGGACCAGTGGGGTATCGCCGATCAGTTCCAGAACAGAGTCGATGATGGGCGGCAGGCTGGTGGTCACGCGCTGGCCCTTCAGATGGAGTAGCGACCGGTGGTTGTCGCGCCGGCGTTGGCCAGGTCGGCGAGGGAACGTTGAGCCAAGGTATCGCGGATGCCCGACTGAACCTCTTCCCACATGGCAATCTGTGCCGCGGAGCCGGAGCAAGCCGGGTTGGCCTTTTCCAAGCAGGCGCCGGGCGTGATCGGACCGTCCAGGGCTTCCACGACGATATCCATGCGGATGCCATCGGCGGCCAGAGCGAGTTCGTGGCCGCCCTGCGCGCCGCGCACGGAGCGGACGAAGCCCGCCAGCCGCAGCGAACCGAGCACCTGGCCGATCAGGGAGCCCGGGATCCCTTGGCGCGCGGCGATCTCGCCGCTGGGAATCGGGCCACGACCGTTGTTCTGCGCGAGATCAATCAGCGCGCGGATTCCGTAGTCGCCCTTGCTGGAGAGCTTCATCTTCGCCTTCGAAACTTCTATAGAATGACCGTACAGGAGGACGACTTGGTCTAGCCGTCAACCTGTCTGGCCGTCAATCTGTACCGGAATGGTAGCATTTCACCCACACGGTCCAACGCAGTCCAGTTTTCAATCTGAACTATTTGAACCAAGTTTGTTCAGTATGGTGCGAAGACTCGAGGCGAGCTGACGAAAGGGGTGGTGCGGTGGCGAAGGCGTTCGATGTCGAGGCTGCCGCGGCGGAGCTGGCGGCGGCCCACCCCTCGGACATCCTGCAAGCCGCGTTGGAGGCGTTCAGTCCCGCGATCACGATCTCCTTCAGTGGGGCGGAGGACGTGGTGTTGATCGACATGGCGTCGCGGCTGGGGGCGTCGTTCCGAGTCTTCACTCTGGACACGGGACGGCTCAACCCGGAAACGCTGGAGTTCATCGATCTGGTGCGCGAGCGCTACGACGTACCGATCGAGGCCTACTCCCCTCAGCCGGAGGCGGTCCAGGATTTAGTGCGCGCCAAGGGGCTGTTCTCGTTCTATCGGGACGGGCACGAGGAGTGCTGCGCGATCCGCAAGGTCGAGCCGCTGGGGCGAGCGCTCGCCGGTAAGCGCGCCTACGTCACCGGGCAGCGCAAGGACCAGAGCCCGAGCACGCGCAACCACGTCCCGCTCGTGCAGCTCGATCCGCGGTTCGAGGAGGCGGGCGTCGAGCTGGTGAAGTTCAACCCGCTCGCCAACTGGACCTCGGATCAGGTCTGGCGCGAGATCCGCGATCGCGACATCCCGTACAACCCGCTGCACG
>JAPUIR010000209.1 GCA_027296805.1 Chloroflexota bacterium
CCCGGATGCGGGACAGCTGCTTGAGTCCGGGCATCATCGAGGATCTGCGCCACAACACATCCTGTGCGTGCAGCGTGAAGGCGCAGCCCAAAAGCACCCAACCCAGGATGCGGCCGGAGCCGGGCGAGCAGAGTACGAACCCGCGGCCCAGGGCGGTGGTCTCCTGGAACGCCTCGGTGGTTCCCGGGGAATCAGGGTCGCGGTCCGGTTCGTTCGTGTGGCTGTGGTGGCCGGCGTTGTGCCAATGACGCCAGAGATACGGCGAAACGCAGTAGATGGCGAAACACGGCCAGAGCAGGAGGTCTTGGAGCCGTCGTGAGCGGAAGACCGCACCGTGGGCGACCTCGTGACCCAAGTGAACCAGCGAGGCGTACATGCTCCCGACGGCCAGGGCGAGGATGAGCTTGAGCAGGACATGATCGACCGCGACGATCGCCCACGACCCGGCCGCGATCAATGCCAGCAGGGGGAGCGCGAGGAACGCGCGGGCCGGGGTGTGGCGGAGCGCAGCCTCCGGGAGCATCGCCTTGAGGCGGGCGCGGAGTTCCCGATCGTCCAACGCGAGGTTCATGGCCCGTCAGTCTAGGCGGCGCAGGCCCCGTGACCTAAGGCCGCCGGACGAAGAGAAATGTCGCGCCGGGCTCGGATGTGCCGAAGCGGTTGCCGCGGGGCTCGATCTTGAGCGTCTTCACATAGGCGGCGAGGGTCTGGAAGGAGACGATGCCGTTCTGGACCGCGCCACCGCGCAGCCCTTCAGGCACGCATCGTGGGCAACGAGCATCCGACCCAAAAGCCGGTGGGCGTCTTCGAGCGGCCGATCCTCAAGCACACAAAGCGGGGCGACATCTGCTTCGAGCCTTTCTGTGGAAGCGGATCTCAGGTCATCGCGGCGGAACGTCTTGATCGGCGCTGCTTCGCCCTTGAGATCGAGGCGCTGTTTTGCGACGTCGCCGTGAAGCGCTGGGAGGAGTTCACGGGTAAGACCGCGGAGCGCATCGCTTCGTGACCTGGGTCGTGGCGGTCGCTTCACTGTGGGCTACGTGGCTCAACATCCGCAAGGTGCGTCTGTGCTTTGCGGTGTGGTTCGTGACGAACTGCGCATGGTGCGCGGTGGACGTCGCGCACGGTGTCTGGGCACGTGCTCCGCTCGACGCGACCTACGCGGTCTTGGCTGCCTGGGGATGGCGCGCGTGGGGGATTCAGGGCGCTCGGGTCGGGGACGCTGATACCCGTTGAGCGCGATCCGCCAGGTGTGAGTGAGGCGGCGCGCGCACGAGAGAGATTGGCGTGGACACGGGCCGCTCTCAGCGCTTCCGCAGCTCGAGCTTACGCTGCTCGGCATCGTCGATGCCCTTGCACCACACGACGAACCCCGCGTGTTCGTCGGGGGTGTAGCGCGCGGGCTTCAGGTGGACGTCGCGGCGCACGATGACGCGGTTGCCCCGCTGCCGCCAGGTGAGCGAGTACGTGCCCGCGTCGTGGATCGCGACGTGGGCCTCCGGGAGCTTGCTCACCTCGAAGACCTCGCCCAGGTCGATCACGTACTCGTCGCGCACGTGTCGCGTGCGCGTGAGGACCAGGTCGTAGGTGCGCTCCACGCGCTGCACGAACCGGGACGTCATGCCGGACGCCGGCAGGCCCAGATCCGCCACGAAGACGTCGCCCTGCGCGGCGAGGTAGGTCTTCATCGTTCCCTCCACCAGGAAGCGGAGCGGTTTGCCCGGGGTCTCGAGGTCCGGGAACTCGAAACGTGTGAGCTCGGGGTTGGCGAAGTAGCGCGTGAGCTGGCTCTCGGCGTACTTGCGGCGGTCGTCCGCGGACATCTCGATAACGCGCCGCTTTGTCCGGTAGCTGGCCACGCTGCGGTAGACCACCGAGCCCTTGACGGAGGCGCTCTCCTCGTCCTTGCCCAAGGCGACCTGAAACGAGCTGGACAACGACACGTCGGGACCGCCTTCGCGGAGCCGGATGATGCGGCCACCCTCCTCGGAGGCGAGGAACACGGCGGAGCCGCGGTACGCCGCCGGGACCAGGCCGAAGGGCGCGAGGCGCGCTCCCATGAAGTGCGCGATGGGGTCGCCGACCTTCGGCATCAGCCACAGGAAGCGCCGCTTGAAGGCCGACGCGTCGGGCCGCTTGAGATCGATCCCGACGCCGTTCCATGCCATGGCGCGGCCAGTCCGATACGCGATGCCCGCCGTGCGCACCAGGGCCTCGAAGAGCTGCGCCCGGTTGCCGGCCTTCTCCACAAGGATGCCGGACGGGTAGCGCGAGGTGCCCCGATCGCCAGTGATCTCCGTGTTTACGTAACGGTAGATCGCCTCCAGCTTCTCGCGGTCGGCCGTCGCGCCCGCAAGGGCATCAGCGAGCGCGTCCTCGAGCAGCGGCGTGGGCCACGTGGTCTTCCGCTCCCCGAGGTACTTCCAGTTGGCGCCCCCGAAGTCCTCCGGGCGCGAGTAGTCCACGAGCGGGATGACCTTGTCGTTGGGCGGCATCAGGTATTCGGCGGTGATCCGGGGCATGTCGCGTTTCTCCCAGATTGTGGCGACCGCGCCGTCGAGCTCCTTCGTCTGCGGTTCCCCGTCGAAGTTGCGCACGACGGGCTCGAGCTTCATGCCCTTGGGCGCGATCACGACAAATCGCGAGAGCAGGACCGGGTTGGGGTCGTTGCGCAGCTCACGGTCTTGAAAGAAGAACTCGCTGCCATCGTAGCCACCCCGGGGTGACGCGGCCTGGGAGCTAACGTAGCGGTGGACGATGACGGTGCCGGGCACCAGACCTTCCATGTTGAAGGGGCGGCGCTTGAGCCCCGTCGGGAGCATCACGGTGCCGTCCGGCAGGATCGCCCGGATCTCGAGCATCTCGCCCACCCGCTGCACGTCGTGGTACTTCGCCACCCCCTTCTCGTCGAGCAGCTTGAAGACCAGGTGCACGAAGTTGACGGCCGAGCCGTCGTCGTTCACGCGCACGACCGCGTGGTCGAGGACCGTGATCGCCACGGCCCGCGGGTACTTCTTCTTGAGCTCCTCGGTCGCAGGCAGGCGATCGAGAAGCTCTTTCATGTCGGGCTCCCACGCCTTCGCGAAGTCGAATTGCGCTTTCTCCAGCGCGATGAGCGCCCGCCACAGCTTCGGTTGGTGGCGCGCGGCGAGGCTCCGGCGGTAGGCGGCCTTGGCGCCCTCCGCGTCCCCCTGGATCTCCAGGATCTCGCCGATCTCGGCCGCGAAGCGGGACTCCTCCGGGACCATCTTCTCGAGGGCGCGCCACGCGGCGAGGCTGTCGTCGTACCGCCTGCGGCTCCGCAGCATGCTGGCGATGCGCTCGCCGTA
>JAPUIR010000021.1 GCA_027296805.1 Chloroflexota bacterium
CAGGTCCCGGAACACCACGCCGTAGCGCGCCAGCAGCACCCCCGCCACCTCCTCGCACAGCTCCTCATGCGAATCGACCTTGGGCGCACGCTCATCGACCGTCGCCCAGCGGCCCGCCGGGCCCATCCCCACGAACGTGCCTCCAGCGGCATACGAGCCGCTTCGTCGCCGGCGTCGGCTGCGCGACCGGCCCCCGGCCAGGTGCCGCGAGCCCTCGAAGCCGTCTGCGTAGACCAGCCCTCGCGCGACCAGGTCCCGCAGGCCGCCCTCCACGTCCGACGCCAGCCGCCGCGTGTCGCCCACGATCTCGTCGAAGAACAGCGCCCCCCGCTCGCGCAGGAGTTCCAAGATCTGTCGTGAGGATCCGGTGGTCGGCTCGTTGTTCACGGGCTCGTCGTTCGGCTCTGGCGCGCGATCGCGCGGCGTATAGCTCGACCCATGTTCCCCCCGCACCGCCGCCAGCAGCACCGGGAAGGCTGCGCGCGGCGCGATCGTGATCGGCATCACCCGTGACGTCGAGGCCACGCTCGCCTTGCCTTCGCGCTCCTTCGCCGAGGGCGGCTTCGGCGTCAGCCGCGCCCACGTCACCTCGCCCGCCAGGCACAGCTCGTCCAGCCAGGACGGGTGGTACTCCACGACGCGGGCCGGCAGCAGGTCGCGTTCCCAAGACGACGCGGGCGCCTCGAACCCCGCCAGTTGCAGGATCGCCTCGCGCAGTCCGCCTTTGCCTTGCAGCCGAGTGTCTGGCGTGAGGTGCTGCCAGCGCAGCAAGAAGCGCATGAAGTCTTGCGCCGAGACCGGCTCGATCTCGCGCCGCAGTCGGTCCAGCGTGTATTTGTGAATCCGCGCCAGCAGTCGGCGGTCGCAGAACTCCTCCGGCCCCTCGGGCTCTGCGTGCTCACCCTGGGGCGCGTGCACATCGATCGCGCCGCGCGTGAATCGACCTCGCAGCACATACCCTTCCGCCTCGACCTGGGTCATGCCGCGTTCCACGTCCACCTCGCGCAGTCCGGACGTCGCACCGACCTGTGCCGCCGTCACCGGCCCCAGCGCCTCGGCGTGACCGCGCAGTAGACGGCGGCGCGCCTCGTCCCGATCCTCCACCTCCAGGGCGGCCCCGAACGGGAGCGAGAGCACCGGCTCCACACCGCAGCCGGGGAACAACAGCTCGACCAGCGGCAGGCTCTCCGCCGCGAACCACAAGCGACGCCCCTCCAGCGCGACTATCGCGGCCCGCCCCAGCAGGGCCAGCTCCTCCAGCCACCCCGACCAGGCCTCGACCCGGCTCGCCTCGATTGCGACCAAGCCCAGCAACGCGTCGTGAACCTCCTCCACGTCGACGGGGGTGGGCCAGGCCTCCTCCCGCACCCGCCTGATCGCCTCTGCGTCGAGCGCACCCAGGTCGCGTGCGTTCTCCGGCAGCGACCGCCGGGTCATCACCGCGCGCGTCCGACGCTCCTCCAGCGGCGCGTCGTCCAGGAACGTGTAGGGCTTGCCGTTGATGATCTCGGCCGCCAGCGGCGACGGCTCCACCGTGTCCCTCGCGTGCAGCGTGATCGTCCCGTCCTCGATCTTCTTCAGCTGATCGATCAGGCCGTCGATGTCCATCCACTCGTGCAGACAGTCGTCGACGGTTTGGTTGCAGAGCGGATGATCGGGGATTTCCAGCGGGCCGCTGAGATTCTCCTGGCAGCCCACCTGCTGCGGGAAGACCGCCGCCAGCAGATCATCCGAGATCATGCGTTGCAGATTGGCCGGCACCTTCTTCGCGCCGCGACGCCGAGGCACGGCCAGCGCCCGCGTCGCGTTCCAGCGGAAGCGCGTCGCCCACACGGGCGAGTACAACGACGCCTGCCGCACCGCATGCTCTGCGTCGTCGGAGCGCAGGTAGCCGAACGCCTCCTCCAGCGGGAACGACTGCGCCGCTCCCAGCGAGAGCACCAGCGCATCGTCATTGGCGGCCGCTTGCAGCTCGAAATCGAAGCGCACGCAGAAGCGCTTGCGCAGCGCCAGCCCCCAGGCGCGGTTGACCCTCGCCCCGAACGGCGCATGCACGACCAGATGCTGGGCCCCGGCCTCGTCGAAGAAGCGCTCAAAGACAACGTCCGTGTCCGACGGGATCACGCCCAACCCCTCCCAGCTCGCGCGGATGTAGTCCACCAGTTGCTGGACCCCGGAATCGGTCAGACCGCAGTCTTCGTGCAGGCCGCGCTCGAGCTTCTCGATGTCGTCCAGCCCCGCCACGATGTCGCGTCGCAGCCGTCCCACCTCCTCCGAAAGCTCCAGCGTCCGGCCCGGTGCCTCGCCCAGCCAGAACGGGATCGTGGGGGGCGCACCGTGGGCGTTCTGCACCCGCACCATCCCATTCGACACGCGCCGGATCCGCCACGATGTCGTTCCCAGCAGGAAGACGTCGCCCGCCATCGCCTCGATTGCGAAGTCTTCGCCCACGGAGCCCACGACCGTGTCCTCGGGCTCCGCTACCACCGAGTAGTCGCCCAGCTCCGGGATCGTGCCCCCGTTTTGTAGCGCCTTCATGCGAGCCCCACGGCGCGCTTGCACCATCCGGTTGATCCGGTCCCGATGAATCAGCGGCGGCGATCCTCCCGCGGCGTCGCCAACCCCCTCGGCCAGCATCGTCAGGACGTCGTCATATGCTTTCCGTTCCAGCGACCGGTATGGCGTGGCGCGCCGCATCAGGTCGAACAGCGCGTCTTCCGGCCAGGCATCGCAGGCCGTCTCCGCCACGATCTGCTGCGCCAACACGTCCAGCGGTGCGACCGGCTGACAGACCCGATCGAGCCGCCCCGCCTGGACCGCTCGGATCAGCGCGGCGCACTCCACGAGCTCATCACGCGTCGTGGGGAACAGACGCCCCCGCGGTGTGAGACCGAGTGCGTGCCCCGATCGTCCCACCCGCTGCAAGAACGTCGAGATGCTGCGCGGCGATCCGAGTTGGCAGACCAGGTCGATCGACCCCACGTCGATCCCCAGCTCCAGCGACGCCGTCGCGACCAGCGCACGGATCTCGCCCGCCTTCAGCCGCTCCTCCAGTTGCAGCCGCCGCTCCTTGGAGAGCGAGCCGTGGTGGCTGGCGATGTTCTCCTTGCCCACCAGGTCGGTCAGGTTGTGCGCGACCCGCTCGGCCAGCCGTCGGGTGTTGACGAAGATCAACGTCGTCCGGTGCGCCGCGATCAGCTCCCCCAGCCGTTGGTAAATCTCTTCCCATTGCTCACGCGGAGCCACGGCTTGCAACTCCGACGGCGGCACCTCGATCGTCAGCTCCAGCTCGCGCTGGTGCCCTCGGTCCACGACGGCGCAGTCCGCGACCCCGTCGGGGC
>JAPUIR010000210.1 GCA_027296805.1 Chloroflexota bacterium
CCGTCAGCATTGCCCCGCGAAAAGCGCCTGCCTAGGATGGAACGCGACCCTCTGGAACCGCGTATGGGGCTGTAGCTCAGTTGGGAGAGCATCTGACTGGCAGTCAGAAGGTCAGGGGTTCGAGTCCCCTCAGCTCCACCATCTTGGAATCATCGTCAGGAGGTCTGTCCAGAGGCGAACCCGTCGGGGAGGTCGGCGGATGCGAGGATGCTTCGGCTCGCAGATGACCTTTGCAAGCTGGAGTCGCGAAAACGAACGCTGTTTCGCTGTTCGCGACCCTGTGTGATTCTTTCTTGCTCGGTAGGCACCGGCGCTCGCATGGGTCTCCGATCTGCGGGCGGCGACAGACGACAAATGCGGCTGGCATGTGGCCACGCGCGGCGAGGAGGTGACTGTGATGGAATGGCAGGACTGGATCATTCGGGAGTTCGAGGGCTTAGCGTGGGCCTTCTCTCTTAATGGCGGCGGTCAGGTTCCGCGTGAGCGATGGACAGAGCGCCCCGACGCAAGCCCATCGATCGCCTGGACTCTCTGGCACGTGGCGCGGACACAGGATCTCATCGTCAACGTAATCCTGCGCGGCAGACCGCAGGTCCTCGACGCTGGTTTCGGCGAACGCCTCGGCTCCTCCAGTAGGGAGATTGGAACCTCGATGGCCGAGACCGATCTGGCGAACTTCGATGCAGTGATCCACTGCGAGGAATTGGAGCGCTACTGGCACGCCGTCCTTACCGAGACGAAGAGTTGGTTGGCAACGGCGGACCTCACGACACTCGATCAGCGGCCGCCAACTCAAGAGCGCCTCCGCTCGGCTGGGGTCTGGCATGCGGCCGGGGGCGAATGGCTTCCAGACTTCTGGGGTCAGCAATCGGGCGAGTTCTTGCTCCGATTCCCCTCGCTTGCCCACGGCTACATGCACTTCGGGGAGTCCCAGGTGGTCGCGGCGCGGCTCGGGTACAAGGGGTCTTGACGTTCGCCGGACCGACGAGGGCGGTCCCTCAGTTCAAGCCCACCAAGAACAGCCGCACCGGCTCCTCCACTCCCTTGAGCGCGGCGGGCTCCCGCTCGCTGAACAGGTACGCCTTCCCGGCCACCAACTCCCGCACGACGTTGGTACAGACGATCTCGCCCGCGTTCGCCTGGTCCGTCACCCGCGCCGCGATCTGCACGGCCGTGCCATAGAGGTCGTCCTCCTCGGCGATGGGCTCGCCCGCGTCCTGGGCGCGCTTGGCTGTTGCCAGCTTCTGCCGGGCCTCCGCCTGAGTCTTCGCATAGAAGTAGCGTTGTTTGCCGTCGCTGCCGGGAGCGCCTTCCGGTCACCGGCGATCCCGGCGAATGGTGGAGCGTGACGGCCATCCACCGTCGTACCTGCCTGGCGTGTGGGGCCGTGATGGAGGAACAGACCAGGAAGCGAAGCGGCTAGACCCTTCACACCTCGATCGGGCTCCTGGCCACGTGCGTCGCATGATGCCCAACGGTTCGTCGCCAAGCCACCTCGAACAGCCGGGCCGTTTCCTCGAATCCCTCGAAGGCGGGCTCGGCCGAACGGTGTCACTCGTCGGAAGTGTTCACGAAGTGCCGTGCCAGTGGCCGGAGGCCCTGCATGATCTCGCTCGCCGTGGCACTGTCCACCTCCGAGGCGGTCAACGCGGTCTGCATGTGACGGAGCCAGCGCTCGGCCGAGTGACGACTGATGGCGAAGGGCAGGTGCCGCTGGCGGAGGCGAGGAGACCCTCGATGGGCCGTGAAGCGCCGCTCGCCTCCCAACCATTCTTCGAAGAACCACTGCTGGCGTAAGCGCGCTGCCGTCAGGTCCGCGGGGAACAGCGGGCGGAGCGCCGGGTCGGCTTCGATGCCGTCGTACAGGTGGTCGACGAGGGACTCCACGGCGAGCCGACCTCCGATCCGCTCGAACAGGCTGGGCGCGGGCGTGTCGCCGGGGCCAACGACGGCATCGGGCAAGTGGACGAGCGGCGGCGGAACGCGCGCGGATTCGTCGTCGGACATCAGGTGTCGTCCCCCAACGTGAACAACCGCACCGGCTCCTCCACCCCCTTCAGCGCGGCAGGCTCCCGCTCGCTGAACAGATAGCCTTTCCCCGCCACCAACTCCCGCACGACGTTGGTGCAGACGATCTCCCCCGCCGCCGCCTGGTCCGTCACCCGCGCCGCGATCTGCACCGCCGTGCCGTAGAGGTCGTCCTCCTCGGCGATAGGCTCGCCCGCGTTGAGGCCGATCTTGACGCCCAGGTCGGGGTTGGCGAGGTCGGTCACGCTTTGCTGGATGACCCGGGCACAGTCGAGCCCGTTCGAGGCCGCCGAGAACCAGGCAAAGATGCCGTCGCCGGTGTGTTTCACTTCGTGGCCGCTGTGGGCTTCGAGGGCCGTGCGCACGATCGCGTTGTGGGCGCGAACGAGGTCCTGGGCAGCCGCGTCGCCGAGTCGTTGGGTGGTGGCGGTGGAGGCGGCGAGATCCGTGAACATGACGGTATGGGTCATACCCGTCGCAGACTTGGCTTGCTCACCGAGAACGAAGCGCCGCAAGTGAGCGACATACGTCCCAGCGTGTCCGAACCAGGGCAGGGAGCTTTGGCCGTCGAGGATCACCAACTCCGCCCCCGGGACCGCGCCCGCGACCTGCCTGGCGAGATTCGCAGGGACCATGCGGGGGTCGCTGGGTTGCAGAACCAGCGTGGGAACTTCGACTTCGGAAAGCCGTTCGAGAACGTCGAAGTCGTACGCCGCCGCGCGCGCGCCGTCGTCAGTGCTGGTCGCTGTGCGCTGCAGCAACAGCGCGAACTCTTGCGCTCGTTCCCCCTCGCCGAGGCCCACCATGAGCGTGACAAACGCTTCCGTGCCGTGCACCGGATCGACCGCTCGTAGCTCGCGTGACAGCTTTGTGAACGGTAACTCCAGGAAGTCCGCGCCACGCGCGAAGGGGCTCCACAACACGAGGTGTGAGACGCGCGCCGGATCTGCGAGCAGGAACAGTACTGGGACACCGGTCCCACCAAACAAGCTCGCGAGAATCGCCGGTTGCGGGCCGATCGCGCGCAGCACGGCATCCAAGTCGAGCAGGAAGCCATTCGCGGAGTAACCAGCAGGGCTGCGATCCGAGAGGCCGCAGCCTCGCTGATCGAAGCGGACGACGCGAAAGTGGGCGGCCAGGGCGAGGTAGAACTCGCGGTGATACGTCGTGCGCCACTCCTGCTCGATGTGGCTAAAGCTCATGGGGTGGTGGAAGATCAGGGTTGGGCCATCGCCGATCGCCCAGTAGGCGATGTTGAGGTCGTCTTCCGTACGGGCGTACTGGATGGGCGGCGCGTCCATGGGGCGCAGTCTAGTGCGTGAACGGGAGGCTCGGCTCTTGCGCAACACAGCGCGCCCCGGCACGAGGCCGGGGCGTCGGGAGCGGGCGCAAGATGTTGGATGCAGCGAAGCGCCCGCTCGGGCGTTCGCGCTTAGCGCGCGATCTTGACCCTCGCGGGGACGCCGAACTCGTCCCAGATCTCCTTCATCATCACGTCCGGGCTACTCCCCCGCTTTGATCCAGTCCGCGATGCGTTCCCCGATCATGATGCAGGTGA
>JAPUIR010000211.1 GCA_027296805.1 Chloroflexota bacterium
TGGAGCGGGAGAAGGGGTTCGAACCCTCGACCCTCTGCTTGGGAAGCAGATGCTCTACCACTGAGCTACTCCCGCTCGACGAGCGGCGGCTCCGCACCCGACGTATCCTGCCACACCCGCACCCCAACCGCGACTGGACCAGCTTACCCCTCCCGTGTCACCCCCGATGCGATCAACCGCTCCGCCTCGGCCTGCGAGAACCCGATCTCCGACAGCAGCGCCCGCGTCTCCGACCCCAGCGGCTCCGACCGCCCCCGGCCGCGAAACCCGTCCGCATCGAGCGAGACCGGCGGTGCCAGCACCCGCACGTTGCCCAGGCTGGGATGAGCGAGATCGTGGAACATGCCGCTCGCCGCCGCCTGCTCATCGTCGAACAGCTCGAACGGGAACTTCACCTCTGATACCGGCACCCCGGCCGCCCATAACGCCAACTCCCACTCCGCCGTGCTGCGCGACGCGAACAAGTGCTCCGCCTCTGCCTCCATCTCCGCGTAGTGGGCCTCCGGCACCTCCTCCGCGTTCGCCTCCAGCTGGTCATCCGTCAGCCCCGTTGCCCGCAGGAAGCGCTCCCGCAGCCCGTGACTCCCACACGCCACCGCGATCCAGCCGTCCGCCGTGTCATACGTACGGAAGTACACCCTGAACATCGGCGACGGTCGCGTACTGGGCAGATTGGCCCGGATGACCGGGTAGCTTGCACCATCCTGGCGCTGCTGCCCCAGGTTCGACATCGTGGCCTCCTGCGCCTCACGGTCCAGACTGTCGATGCGGAGCATCTGATTGTTGTTCAGCGTCAGCGCCGCCTGCATCAGCGATGTATGCACCACCCCACCCTGTCCTGTTCGCTCCCGCCGCAGGAGCGCCGATGCCAGACCGAAGGCGAGCGTCATCGCGCACATATAGTCCGCGCTGACCGGGTCGCCCTGCGCCGGCCGCCCGTCCGTCGATCGTCCGTTCGCCACCATCAGCCCACTGCGTGCCTGGACCACGATGTCCATTCCCGCTCGCAGCGCGTCTGGCCCCGAGCGTCCGAACGGGGTCACCTGGCCAATGATCAGGCGCGGGTACTTCGTCTGCAGCGTCGCCGGGTCCAAGCCGTGCTCTTCCGCCAACCCCGGCCGGAAGTTCATCACGGCCACGTCGGCCGAACGCAGCAGCCCGTCGATCACCGCAGGCGCCTCCGGGTGACGCAAATCCAGCGGCAGGGACCGTTTGCCACGGTTGCGCGAGAGAAAGATCCGCGTCTCTCCGGGTGCCACCGGCATCAGCCGTCGCACCGGGTCGCCCGCCAACGTCTCGATCTTGATCACTCGCGCGCCGCCGTCGGCCAGCAACTGCGCGCAGAACGGCACCGCGACGAACTGCCCAAACTCCACCACCGTCACGCCGTCGAACGGCTGCTCTGGCGCCACAAGTCACCTCCGGTCCTTGCGGATGATATGGCTGTCGGGACCTTAGGGCCCCAGATCGGCTCGGCCGGCCAGCCCGGAGAGCGTCCGCCGTTCCCACCGCTGCACCAGCCCACCCAACCCGATGAACGCGGCGCCCAACACCAGCACGATGATCGCGTTCCGCAACACGATCGACAGGGTGTCCGCGCCGATGTCGAGCAACGCCTCGTGCAACGGGTCCGCCGCCCCGTTCGCCGTCACCCGCAGTGCGTAGCGCGCGCTCAACGTCGCCACGACCACCAGTAGCCCGCTCGCCAACAGGACCCCACCCACATTCCGCATCCGGTCGCGAGGTGCGCTCGATGCCAGCACGAGAATCATGCCCGGGATGGCGAACACCAGCACCGCGGCCAACACCAGCCAGGTCACATCGTGCGTGTCCGCAGTCAAGCGCCCGACCGTCCAGCGAATCGCGCCTCCTGCCGTGAAGACTCCGCCGCTGCTGCCGGTCGGCGCGCGCCGGAAGGCATCGATCCCGTCCTCTGAAATCAACGTCGCCGACTCGCGCAGCAGTCGCGTTCGCAACTCGGGAGCGCTCATCGCCGCGACCTCCGCCGCGGGCAAGGTGATCGGCAGCGGGTAGCGCGGGAACGTGACGATGCCGCTGCGGGAGTTCGTCGCGCTCTCCACGATCGAGTCGTACTGGGTCTCCAGGAACACATCGACCTCTGTCAGCGGGACGAGCGCACGCATCAGGATTCGTTCCGCTTCTTCTTGCTGCGTGGCCTGCACCGCCGACCACACCACGAGCAATACCGCGACCAGCATCGCCGCCATGATCCACACGGCCCAGCGGGTGGGCGCGGGCCAATGTCGTTCGCCGGACGCTCGCGCCGCCACCAAGCGTGGTTGCGACACCCGCTCAATCACTCGCGGCTCCACGGGGTCGGGAGGTGGCTCCCCCACCTCCTCCGCCGGCGCGTTCACGAACGCGATCCGCTCCTCCTCACCCGGCGCAGGCGACCCCCCGCCACTGCGAGGCGACACCGCCCCACGCGATGCCTTGCGCAATGCCTCGCGCCATCGCCGCATCACGTCGCACCCACGATCTCAACGACGAACGTGCCGCTCCACTGATCGTGCGCCGTCAGACCGCTCGACCGCAGCGACATCAACCCTCCAGCACCAAGTAATGTCAGCGAGGGATACATCAACAGCGCGCGCCACAGCGCTTGGCGCGTCGTCATCGGCCGCCCGCCCGCATCGACCACGCGTAGCCCCATCATGCGCGCACCCACCGTTCCGCCTCGCGCC
>JAPUIR010000212.1 GCA_027296805.1 Chloroflexota bacterium
TCATAGACGACGAGGTTGCTGAAGCCCGTGGCACGGTCCGCCGTGGGCGGGTCCGTGTAGACGATGACGATGGCTGAGCGGCCGTCGTCGGGCAGGAGGGCATCGCCGTCGGTGTCGACCAGGTTGAGACGTGCGCCGTCCCCCACCGGCGGCATCCGCCAGGCGAGGAAGAGCGGGAGGATCGCATCGACACTGGTCCGCCCCTGCAGCCAACGCAGCGCGACGCCGCCGTAGTCGGAGAAGGCTTCGGGCCGGAACGGCACCACGTCCACGGCCTCCGATGGGTCAGGCTGTGGAAACTCCGACGGCGTCAGGCGCAGATCCGCGGGGTCGCGTTCGGGAGGTGGTGGGGGACTCGTGGCGGGCTCGTCGGAGTCTGCCGGGGGCTCCGCGGGCGGGGCGTCCTGGGAATCGGTCCGATCGTCCGCCCCCGGAGGCGGGCCGCCGTCGGCTGGTGGCGTCTCGGCTGGGGGCGTGTCGGCGTCGCTCTCCGCGTCTGCAGGCGCGGGATCCTCGCTGTCTGGCTCCGGGTCGGGAGGTGTGCTCGTCTGCGTGTCGCCGCTGGTAGGCGGTGTCCCCGACGGCGCGGCCTCATCGTCGCTCCCGCCACACGCGGTGACAGCCAGCGCGACGATCCCCAGCGCGCACACGACGAATGCGAATCGCCGTCTCATATTCCCGGCCTCAGTCCCCCATCCTCCTTGTGTATCACGTCCACCGCCCTTTGGCGCAGGCGTCGCGGCGTCATCTGTCGTGTGGACCTCCGTGGCGTTCGGCAAGCTCCCCGGCCCGACGGCTCGAAACGGAACTTGCTTTCTACGCAGGTGGCGACTCCCGGTTGGATGCCGCTCGCGTTTGCGGGGGCCCGTCCCGACCGGCGATCGGCTCAGCGCGATTCAGCAGCGTGTCGGATGGCGGCCCGGGATCGCGAAGCAATCACATCCCCTGTGCGGGTTTGAGATCCATCTCTCAGGTCCACGTCCACGACGCTGAGGAATTGACCGCTGTACTCGCGAAAGGTGCCGACATACTCGGTGCGGTCGTCGTCTGCACCCACCACGAGGATGACCTTGCTTCCGATGTGCCGCTCAAGCAGCGGATCGTAGGCGCGGCCGACGGCGCCTAGTACGGTGGCGCTCGTCGCGCTGACGCGGCCCGATTGACCAGCCATACCAACCGGGCCGCTGCTCTTGACGACGACGGAAGCCGCGTCCCCAGCGGCGTCCTTCAATGTATTGAGCCAGTTGCGCGCTGTACGCGCGCCGCGCCGAAGCGGCCCAGGGTGGTAGGCGTGTCGCAGCGCGCCGTCGCGGCGACGGCGTTGGTCCGCGGTCAGCTCATCGAGAAACCGCACGATCGTGACGATCTCGCCGTACTCCTCCTTATAGAGCACGAAACTGTGACGCCCGGATGTCTCGGCGAGCGCTTCATCGACATAGAACTCGATCCCGCTGGTCTCGTCGTGCATGCGGCCACGGATCTGGTCGCCGCGAAGGAGCGCCACCCGCACGGGATACCCGCTCCACTGCTTGAGGCAGGGGTCACGTACGCGACCCGCGATGAGGGCGGCAAGGATCGTCGCGACGAAGATCGAGAGGACGGCGATCAGGAGCGCATCATCGAGCATCAGAATCCCCCGATTTCCCCATGGCGTATCACACTCTGGCGCAACAGTGCGCCGCCAACGGACTGCCGCGCGCCTGCTCGACCCGCGTCTCAGTGCCTAGACTCGCCGTTCACCCTGGTGCCCGCCGTCCCACCGGAAACTGAGTGGATACGGCGGACACGGAGACCGGGTCCACGCTGGCCTGGGCGCGGGAAGGTGGTGCGTGTGTCCGAAGAGTTGTGGCGGGCCTCAGCAGCAGAGCTGGCGGAGCGCATCCGAGCGCGAGAGATCAGCTGCCGCGAGGTGATCGACGCTCACTTGGCCAGGATCGCCGACGTCAATCCCCAGCTCAACGCCATCCCTATCGTGTTGGCTGACGACGCTCGCCTCGCCGCCGACGAGGCCGACGCCGCCCTCGCCCGCGGCGATGAGGTCGGCCCGCTGCATGGCGTGCCCATGACCGTCAAGCTCAACATCGACCTGCGCGGCAGCGCGACCACCAGCGGCCTGGAGATGAATCTGGACCGGCTGCCGCAACGGGACGCGCCGCACATCGAACAGCTGCGGGCCGCCGGCGCGATCCCCATCGGTCGCACCAACATGCCGGACCTCGGCATGCGCTGGCACACGCAGAGCCAACTCCACGGCCACACCACGAATCCCTGGGATCCGGCTCGGACCCCTGGCGGATCGAGCGGAGGAGACGCCGCGGCGCTGGCGAGTGGATGCACCCCCTTGGGCATGGGCAACGACATCGGCGGCTCCCTCCGTTGCCCCTCGCACTGCTGTGGCACCGCCGCCTTGCGACCCTCCTACGCACGCGTCTGTCGATCCGGCGAATTCGCCGACCCCAGCGCGCAATACCTGGGCACCCAGATCATGGCCGTGCAGGGACCCATGGCGCGGCACGTCCGCGACCTGCGACTGGCCATGCGCAGCATGATTGGCCCCGATCCCCGCGACCCCAGGCAAATTCCGGCGCCGCTCGAAGGGCCGCCCTTGGCCCGTCGCGTGGCGCTGGTCCCGCAGCCACCTGGAGGCGCGACCGATCCCTCGGTCGCCGACGGCGTGCGGGCGGCCGGCCGAGCGTTGACCGAGGCGGGGTACGAGGTCGAAGAGATCGATCCTCCCGCGCTCGCTGAAGCGGCCGACCTCTACTGGCGCTTCCTGATGACGGATCTGCACCTCTCCTTCCTCGATAACGTGCGCACCAACGCAATCCCGGAGGCGGCCGCAGTCTTGGACCTGCTCACCGACAACACCACCCTGCTTGACCTCGAGGGCTATCAGCGCGTTGTCGCACGCCGCCATGGGCTGCGAACAGAATGGTCGGCCTTCATGGCGGATTGGCCGCTGATCGTCGGGCCCGTCTTCACCGTGCCGCCCTGGCCGGTGGGCTGGGACATCGAAAGCCTTGCCACGAACGCGGCTTTCCAGGAATCGCTTCGCCTCGTTGTAACCGTCAACTTCCTCGGCCTCCCCGCCTTGGCG
>JAPUIR010000213.1 GCA_027296805.1 Chloroflexota bacterium
GCAAGACTGGTCCCAGCAGAACCAGGCGCTCTTCTCCGCGCTGTGGATCGAAAAAATGGCGATCTCGATCGCGATCGGCTTGATCGTGATGGTGGCCGCGCTGAACATCATCGCCTCGCTCATCCTGTTGGTCATGGAGAAGAACCGCGACATTGCCATTCTCAAGACGATGGGGGCCGGGTCGCGGAGCATCTTGGGCATCTTCATGCTTCAGGGTGTCATCATCGGGGTGGTGGGCACGGCGATCGGTGCCGTCGGCGGGTACCTCGTTTCGACGATCGTCGATCGATACAGATTGCTTCCGGTCCCGATCGACGTGTACCAGGTCTCCTACGTGCCGTTTACCATCGAGACGCTGGATTTCGTTCTGGTCATTGTGGGGGCCCTGGTGGTCTGCTTTCTCGCGACGATCTACCCGTCACGGCAGGCGTCCCGGCTCGATCCGGCGCAGGCGCTCCGGTACCAGTAGGGGCTAGGGGCTAGGCGCTGGGTACAGCCCCTCCGAGTCCCTAGCGCCTAGTTGATTGCCTTCAACACATCCGTGACTAAACCTAGTGACCTGTTGCCTTCAACACATCGGTGAGGAGGAGGGCCTGTGGTAGCTGTGGAAAACGCGGTTTGGGCGTTTTCCAAGGACCTTGTGGGCGCGGTCTGTGCGGCCACAGGTCCGGCAGCTTCCACAGGCCGCGTCGTCTCACCGCGGTGCACGGAGCGGCGCCACCGTCCGCTCGCTCAACGGGAACACAAAAGCCTTCAGCCGGCGCCGCTGGGTGTCGTACACGACCAGCCGCCGGCGATGGGTAAACAGCGTGGCGTGGATGTAATGGCCTGTGAGCCGCTTGCCGATCAAATACGGCCGCGCGTTGATGGTGATGTGGCCGTCGGCATCGACTTTTTGAATCCACGACACTTGCCCACGGGCAATCGGCAGCCGCAGCCTCCCGCGAGGATCTCGATACTCGGCCAGCGTGAAGCCGCGGGGCAACGCGCGCAGCTCGTCGCGGTGCAGTCGCAGCCACTCGCCGGGCCGTCGCGCGCCGTCCACGCTGTGTCGCAAGGCGCGATGGAGTTTCTGCTCGTGATAGAACCGCCAATGCGCGCGGCTGACCCGCCGGACGGCACGCAAATCGGGACAGGTGTGCCGGAGCACGTATTTCTGCCAGCTCGCGTTGAAGCTCTCGACGAATGGATTCCGCCCGGGCTCGCCAAACGGCAAAAAGATCACGTGGACGCCCAGCAACAGATGCACGCGGGCGACCAGCGACACGCCGTACGCATGTTTTCCCCCACCCGTCGCGGCCATTTCGTTGTCGATCTGCGACACGCGGGGCAGCCCCAGCCACCCCCAGGCGGCCACGAAATGCTCGCAGAGGGCGTCGGCCGTCTTGTAGCGGACTTGCGACGCCCACGTCCCGCGCCCCACGATCGCGATCGTGTGGATCGAATAGAAGCGCGTCACCCCCCGCGGCCCGGTCACATAGCGCGGCCCGACCAAATCGGTCTGTTGCTGGTCGCCCGGCTGCGTCGCACGGGGCCAGGGATACGGCTGCCCGCCGCCATGGCGCCGGGCCCGCTGCGGCCGCACGTGATAACGCCGCAGTACGCGTTCGATCGTGCTGAGACTCGGCGCACGTCGTCGCTCGAGCTCCAGCAATTCTTGAATCTCGGTTGCACCGACGCCACGAAATCGTGTGCGCCGCGTCCGATGCTCCTCCAATTCGACGCGGAGCGCCAGAATCCGCTGGACGCTCGACGACGGCGTTTCCGCCCGGAGGTGATGGGGACGGCGACTGCGATCGGCGAGCGCCGCCCAGCCCCCAGTCCGAAACCGCCGCAGCCAGCGCGAGAGCCACTGCTGGCTTCGGCCAAGGCGCTGGCAAGTCGTCGTAAAGGGTGTCCCATGCTGATACCACTTGATCGCCAACGAACGCAGCTTCAACTCGGCGTCTCGGTCTGCCATCGTACCCTCCCCTCATCGATGGGAAGGTACCGGCCCGACGTGTTACTAACCGATCTGTTGAAGGCTGCATACTCACGAATGTGTTGAAGGTAACCCCCTAGCCTAGCTCAGCGAGACAACGCCTGTACGCGCTCACCGTTCCGTCTGCTGTCTTCTGCCACGTGAACTGCGCCGCTCTCCGCAGCGAGGCCTCCCGGTAGCGCGCGGCGAGGTTTTGATCTAGGAGAACAGCCTCCAGGGCTTCGGCGAACCCGCGCACGTCATCCGGTTCCACCAGTAGGCCAGCCGAGTCGACGACCTCGGGGATGGCGCCGGCGCGGGCAGCAACGACCGGGATGCCGCATGCCATGGCCTCGAGCACGGGCAGCCCGAAGCCTTCATATCGTGAGGGATACACGAGCGCGCCGGCTGCGCGATAGAGCGCCGCCAGCGCCTCGTCGGTGGGCGCCTCGATGAAACTCAAGGCATCCGGCTGACCCGCCTCGGCGGCGGCCTCCCGCAGCTCCTGGCCGACGCCCTGGGCTTTTCCCACGGGCCCCACCAGCACGAATTGGAGCGACCGAAGCTCGGCCCGGCGAGCCCGTAGCGTTAGCACCGCAGCCAGGCCTACCCTCAAATTCCGGCGCCTATGGAGATCGCCGACGTGTAAGACGTAAGGCCGTCTTATGCCAACAGGCACCGACGTCATGGTATCCGGCCTCGCGGGTCCGAAGGGCGCGCCGACCCCCAGAGGCACGGTCGCGATGCGGTCATCGTCGAGGCCGTAGGCCGCCCTGATCTCGCGGCGCGAGAACTCCGAATCGGTAATCACAAGATCCGCGGCCAAGGCGCTCAGTCGATAGAACGCCCGACGCAGGGGATCCCGGCGATAGGGGTACCACTCGGGATGCCGCGCGTAACTGACATCGTGAATGGTCACCACGAGGGGACGCACACCCCAGGGCGGGGCGGTGTAAGCGGGCGCATGGTACAGATCGAGGCGGGAACGCCG
>JAPUIR010000214.1 GCA_027296805.1 Chloroflexota bacterium
CTTCTGCGATGAGGAAGGTCTTCCCATCACCGAGTACTTGCCAGAGGACCATGAGGGGCGGCAGATCTACGGCCTGCGCCCCGATCCCACCCCCGGCGAGGGACGCGCCATCGGCCGTCTGGAGGAATCCTCCGGCCGCGAGATCCGCAAGAGCAGAGCCGACGAAGTCGCCAAGGACGGACCGGCCGAAGACGACACGCCCACCACTTCGCCTGAGTGCTGAACGTTGCGCCTGACCTGGCGACAGCCCGCCGGGTAGGGCACAATAGACGCTCGCCGCGGTGCGAACGCACCGTCGGCGCATTGGGGATTCGAGACATGGCGAAAAAGAGCGTCGTCGCGCGCCAACTCAAACGAGAAAAGCTCCACGCTCGGCACGCCGAACAGCGCGCGACCCTCAAGAAGGAGCTGCGCGCTTCCTGGGGCGACCCCGACACGCGTTGGAGCCTCCAGGTCCAGCTCCAACGACTCCCCCTCAACAGCAGCCCCAGCCGCCTCCGCAACCGCTGCGCCGTGACCGGCCGCCCGCGCGGCTACATGCGCAAGTTCGGCGTCTCGCGCATCGTCTTCCGCGAACTCGCCAACGAGGGTTATCTCCCCGGCATCCGCAAGTCATCCTGGTAGCAACGCAAGCGTGAGGTCCGCGCGGCGGCGCTCCTCCGCGCCCGCTCCTGTTGCGCCCCCGGGAGTTAACCTTGCTTAACTCTATTTCGTAGCCTAGCTTATGTACGCCCACGGCCTCCCTTAGGCCACCCTCAGGAGGCCGGCGTGCTAACCCTCCCTAGGCCGCTCGTAGCGGCCTTCATCTCCCGACGGACGACGCTCGCCCTCCTCGTCCTCACCGCGATCGTGACCGCCGCCTGTAGCGGCAACAGTGGCCCCCCCAGCGAACGCCAGCCCGCTGACTCCGCATCGATCACCGTCTACTCGGGGCGCAGCGAGGCCCTCATCGGCCCCCTCATCGAACGCTTCGAAGCCGCGACCGGCATCGACGTCCGCGTCCGCTACGGCGACACCGCCGCCCTCACCGCCACGATCCTCGAAGAAGGCGACCGTTCGCCCGCCGACGTTTTCCTCGCGCAAGACGCCGGCGCCCTTGGCGCGCTGGAGGCCGCCGAACGCCTCAGCCCCTTGCCCGAGAGCGTCTTGCAGCGGGTCGACTCCGCCTTCCGCTCTCCCACCGGCTCCTGGGTCGGCGTCTCCGGCCGCGCCCGCGTCATCGTGTATTCCACCGACCTCGACCCTGACGCGCTCCCGCAATCCATCTTCGACCTCACCGCGCCGGAATGGCGTGGCCGCCTCGGCTGGGCCCCCGCCAACGGCTCCTTCCAGGCCTTCGTCACCGCCTTGCGGGAGGTTCACGGGGACGACGTCACAGAGCAATGGCTGCGCGACATGCTCGCTAACGACGTGCGCGAGTATCCCAACAACTCCACCCAAGTACAGGCCGTCGGCGATGGCGAGATCGAACTCGGTCTGGTCAACCACTACTACCTCTTCCGCTTCCTCGCCGATGACCCCGGCTTCCCCGCCGCCAACCTCTACACCGACTCCGGCCGGGCCGGGGCCTTGATTAACGTCGCCGGCGCCGGCCTGCTCCAGTCCAGCGACCAGAGCGACACCGCCCTCCGCTTCGTCCGCTTCTTGCTCGACGAGGACGCACAGACCTTCTTCCGCGACGAGACTTTCGAATACCCCCTGATCGACGGCGTCGACCCCGCGGCGGGCATCCCCAGCCTCGACACCCTCGACCCGCCCTCGCTCGAACTCACCTCCCTGGCCGACCTCGAAGGCACGCTTGATCTACTCCGCAAGGTCGGCGTGCTGCCCTAAGCCGCCGGTACGAGAGAGGCACGCCACGATGTCGACCTGGTCAGAGGCCCTGCCCCTGCTCGGATCGCGTCGCGGCCGCCCGGCCTTCGTCTGGCTCCCCGCCATCCTCGTCGCGGCTCTGGTGGCCGTGCCCCCCCTCACCTACCTCGTCGTGCGTGCTGCCCAAGCCGACTCCGATGCCTGGCGTGCCCTGACCAGCTCCAGCACGCTCGATCTGCTCGCCAATACGGTCGCGCTGATGCTCGCCGTGACCGCCACCTCCATCGCGCTCGCCCTCCCCATGGCCTGGCTCACAACCCGCACCAACCTCCCCTGGCGGCGCTTCTGGAGCGTGGTCACCGCGCTTCCGCTGGTCATCCCCAGCTACGTCGGCGCGCTCGCCTTCGTCGCCGCGCTGGGCCCGCGGGGCACACTACAAAGCCTGCTCGCTCCCTTCGGCGTGGACACCCTGCCAGACATCCACGGCTTCGTCGGGGCCTGGCTCGCCCTCAGCCTTTTCACCTATCCCTATCTGCTCCTGGTCCTGCGCTCCAGCCTGCGCGGCCTCGATCCCGCGCTTGGGGAGGCCTCACGCGCCCTGGGCGTTGGCCCTTGGCGAACGTTCGTCCGCGTCATCGTGCCCCAACTCCGCGTCCCCCTCGCCGCCGGCGCCCTGCTCGTCGCGCTCTACGTCGTCTCCGACTTCGGCGCCGTCTCCATCCTCGGCTTCGACACCTTCACACGGGCCATCTTCGTGGAGTTCCGACTCTCCTTCGACCGCGCCGCCGTCGCGGTCTTCAGCCTCGCCTTGGTCGGCCTCGTGGTCGTCATCCTTGGCCTCGAGGCCGCCAGCCGCAGCCGCGCTCGCTATCACTCGACCGGTGCCACCTCACGTCGTCCCCGCGTCGTCCCCCTCGGCCGCTGGCGCTGGCCCGCGATCGGGTTCCTCAGTCTGGTCGCTCTGCTCAGCCTGGGCACGCCTATCGGCGTCCTGCTGCATTGGCTCTTGCGCAGCGCCGACAGCGCCGCTCTCTTCAACGACAGTTGGACCGCTGCTTGGCACTCCGTCAGCGCCTCCGCGGCCGCCGGCCTCGTCGCGCTGGCCGCCTCGATCCCGATCGCCATCGTCGCCGTCCGCCACCCCTCGCCGCTCGCCCTCCTCCTCGACCGCGTCAGCCACTTCGGCTTCGCGCTGCCCGGCATCGTGATCGCCCTCGCCCTCGTCTTCTTTTCGTTGCGCGTCCTCCCCGGCCTCTACCAGTCCTGGCTCGTCCTGATCTTCGCCTATGTCGTCCTCTTCGTCCCCACAGCGATCGGCGCCGTCCGCGCCGCACTCGTCCGCGTCCGACCCAGCATGGAGGAAGCCGCCCGCGGCCTCGGCCATCCACCCGCCTGGGTGCTCGCCACGATCACCCTTCCTCTTGTCGTGCCGGGCTTGCTCGCCGCCTTCGCCCTCGTCTTCCTCACCACGATGAAGGAGCTGCCCGCGACCCTGCTCTTGGCGCCGACTGAGTACGATACGTTGGCGTCGCAGGTCTGGCACTCCGCCAACGACGCCTCCTTCGCGCAAGCGGCCGCCCCCGCCTTGATGCTCATTCTCTTCGCCGCTCTACCCATGGCGTTCATCGTCGGCCGGGAGAATCTCCGTGACTGACCCCCAGACCGACGCCGGCACGCCAGCGCTGGACTGCGTCGCTCTGCGCAAGACCTACGACAACATCCGCGCCGTCGACGAAGTCAGCTTGCAAGTCGCCGCCGGCGAACTGCTCGCGATCCTGGGGCCCTCCGGCTGCGGCAAAACGACACTGCTCCGGCTCATCGCCGGCTTTGAAACCCCCGACGCCGGCCGGATCACCATCGCCGGCCACCCCGTCGTGAGCCCCCGGCGGCTCGTCCCCCCGGAGCGCCGCCACGTAGGCATGGTCTTCCAGGATTACGCGCTCTTCCCGCACATGACCGTGGCCGCCAATGTGGCCTACGGGATCGACGCACCGCGCGTGCGTCGCAACCCCTTCGCCCGCCCCGCTCCCGTCCAGCAACGCGTCGACGACGTGCTGGATCTAGTCGAACTCACCCATGTCGCCGATCGGCACCCGCACGAGCTCTCCGGCGGCGAGGCCCAGCGCGTCGCCCTCGCTCGCGCGCTGGCACCACGCCCCGACCTCATCTTGCTCGATGAGCCCTTCTCCAATCTCGATGCCCAGCTCCGCGTCTCCGTGCGCACCGAGGTCCGCGATATCATCCATCGGGCGGACGCCTCGGCCGTCTTCGTCACCCACGACCAAGAGGAGGCGTTTAGCTTCGCCGACCGCGTCGCGATCATGCGCGCCGGCCGTATCGACCAGGTCGGCAGTGCGACCGACATCTACCGCGACCCCGCCAACCGCTTCGTCGCCAGCTTCGTCGGTGACGCCGATTTCCTCCCCGGCACGCCCGAGCCGGGCGGCGTTCGCACCGAGATCGGTCTCGTCACCTCCGGCCAGGACTGGTCCCAAACCTCAGCGGTCGACGTCCTGGTCCGGCCGGAGTCGGTCCGCCTCAAGCCCAGCGACGACAACGACGCCGCCCAGGTCATCGAGCGGGAATTCTACGGTCACGATCAGGTGCTGCTCGTCCGCCTCCCCTCCGGCAACACCCTCCGCGTCCGCCTTGGCCCCGCCGAACGCTACGGCCCCGGCGATCGCGTCACCGCCTCCATCGCCGGGCACGCCACAATCTTCCCCAGCGCCGGCGCCTCACCGGATCCGTAAGCAGCGCCCGCTACGATGCCTGACGGCCCGCCGCGCACGGATCCCCGCTGATGGCGCTGGCGAAACGCCGCCTAGAAGAAGGACACCACATGCAGATCAGCTTGATGGTCGAGGGACAGAACGGCCTGACCTGGGAGCGCTGGAGCCACATCCTCGCTCTCGCCGAACGCCTCGGCTTCCCCGGCCTCTATCGCTCCGACCACTACTTCATCGGCCAGCAGCAGGACTCGTTGGAGACGTACCTCTCCTTCGTCATGGCCGCGAGCGAGACCAGCAAGATCCGCTTCGGCCCCCTCGTCACCCCCATCACCTTCCGCGCCCCCGTCAACGTCGGACGCATGGTCGCCCAGATCGACGATCTCAGCGGCGGCCGCTTCGTCTGCGGCTTGGGCGCCGGCTGGAACGACACCGAGCACACCACCTACGGCATCCCCTTCCCAGCCGTGAAAGAGCGCTTCGACCGTCTCGAAGAAGCAATCGCCTTGATCAAGGCGCTCTGGACCCAGTCCCCCGCCACGTACGACGGTCGCTTCTACCAGCTTGCGGGGGCCGACTGCCTGCCGCGGCCGCCCGCCGGCCGTCCCCCGCTCCTGATCGGCGGATCCGGAGAGAAGCGCACCTTGCGCATCACCGCCCAGCACGCCGACGAGTGGAACTCCACCATGCTCACCCCCACCGAACTCGCCCACAAGAACGATGTCCTCGCCCGCCACTGCGAAGACTTCGACCGCGATCCCGCCTCCATCCGCAAGTCGATGATGATCTTCGGCATGATCGGGCCAGAGTCGCTGCGCACCGCCGCCGCTGAGCGCCTCATGGGCATGTTCGCTCCGGGCCAGGACATCCCAGTCGACGAGTTCAGCGCTGGCCTCAAGGCGCGCGGCGCGATCGCCGGTGGCACCGAAGAGATCATCGACTCCCTCGGCGCCCTCGCTGAGCAGGGGATCGAAGAGGTGCAGTTCCAGCACTTCTTCTTCGACAGCGACGAGATTCCCGAGTACCTTGCAGCCGAAATCGCGCCCAAGGCCGCTGCCCTCTAGCGACCGCCGCGACCGGCCTCTGCCGTCGCAGCGACGGGAAGGACTACCCCCATGCCGATGACCGTGAACGACTACTTCGCCCACTTCATCTCCCAGCTCCACGGCTGGTACCGCGACTCCCTCGCGGACCTCACAGATGAGCAGCTCTACTTCCGCCCCGCCGGCGAGGGCAACCACATCGCCTTCCAGGCCTGGCACTTCATCCGCACCAAGGACAACGTCATCAACTTCGTGCTCCAGGACCGCAAGGCGCCGCTCTGGATGCGCCAGAACCTGCACGAAGAATGGGGCATGCCCAAGGTCGCCCAAGGCACCGGCATGGAACCCGCCGAGGCCCACGCCCTGCGCATCCCCAGCATCGACGCGTTGCTCAAGTACGCCGACGAAGTCCACGCCGACGTCATGCCTTGGGTCGAGTCCGTCAGCAGCGACGATCTTCAGGTCATCCACAAACTGGTCCCTTGGGGTGAACTGCCCGCGGTGCAGCACGTGGGTCAGACGATCGTCGCGCACGGCAATCAGCATCTGGGCCAGATCAACGCCCTGCGCGCGATCCAGGGCCTCAAGAGCGAGGACTTCTAGCGCGACAGGACCGGGCCTGCCCGCAACTCCGCCACCGCCTCCGCGAGGGATGGCCCCGATGCGTCCTCCGCCGCGAGCGCGAAACGCACCGCGTGAAACGGCGCCACCGCCCCCAGTCGACGCACCCGCATGAAGAGGTCCCCGTCGACCGCCCCGCCACGACTGCGGTAGCTCTCCACCACCCGCCAGGTGAACTCAGCCCCGTAGCCGCGCATCAGCCCCGCGAAATCGATCGCCGGATCGCCGATCGCCGCATCACCCCAATCGATCACCCCGTCCAGCCCTCGCACCTCGTCGTCAACCAGGAGGTGAGCCGGCTCAAGATCGGCGTGGACCAGCGCGGGCTCGAAATCCCAGGCGCGATCATGGGCCAGGAAATCCCGCCACCAACGACGCAGCCGGCCCCGCTCCGTGATCGTCAGCTCGCCCCGCAACCCGGGCATCACCGCGTCCCGCAACGACTCGTAGCCAGCTCTCCACTCGCGCAGGCCGGGAATGTCGAACGCCCGCGCCCGCTCCACAGAGAATCCGTGCAATTCCGATAAGAACCCCCCGATCGACGCCGCTAGCGGCTCCGCGTTCTCCTCGACGATCGCCTCTGGTCGCAGAGCGATGCCCGGCACCTTCCGGTACCCGCCGAAGCCCCAGGGGAAGTCGGGCTGCGGTCCGGCCTGCCACTCCGGGATCGGGATCGCGGGCGAGACGTGCGCGCGCAGGAACGGCAGCAAACGCCCCTCCTTGGCCTGGCTCTCCGCGCTCGCCTCGTGCCTCGGAAAGCGAAACACCAAGCCCCCCGTCGTCTCCACAGCCACGCCGTCCCAGCCCTCGTCCAGCAGTCGCACCGGCGCGATCTCCGCGAGTTGCGGAAACGCGATCTGGATCGCGCGGCCGTACGCCTCCACGGGGACGTCACGGGCCGGATCGACGGTCGTTCTGGGCTCGCTCACCACCGCAGTCTACGACGCCGGTCCCGCCGGCAGGTGCAGCCCCGCAGACAGCCACTGCAACGGGTCCACGTCCTGCCCATGCACGATCACCTCCCAGTGCAGATGCGGCCCCACCGCCAGCCCGCTGTCACCGATCTGCCCCAGCACGTCCCCGCGCTGCAGCAGCGTCCCTGACTCCAAGGTCGTCTGCGACATGTGCCAGTAGCCGGAGTAAACCCCGGCGCCGTGGTCCAAGATCACGCCCACGCCGTGCACCGGCAGCTCCCCCACGAACACGGCCCGGCCCGCCGCCGGGGCGACAATCGGATCGCCGCGCTCACCGTCGATATCGTGGCCGTGGTGCCAGTCCGACGGCGGCGCCCCGTTGTAGGAGCGAGGCGCGCCGAAGATGCCCGTATCGTTGCCCACCACCGGCCGCGTCCACACCCCCCGCCAGAGGGGCGGACCGCTGATCGCGCGGTGCTCCACGAAGCGCACGTTTACGTCGATCGCGACCAACTCCGGCGCCAGCAACGCCTCGTCCCCCGGGATCAGCGTGATCTCCTCCACCGGCAGGCCTGCGTTCAGCACCAAAAACTCGTCGAGATACGTCGTCTGATACGTCCCCCCTTCGTCGAACACATCGACGATCACCCGGTACGACCCCAGCTCGCTTAGGGGCGCGATGGGCACAAACCCCAACCAGGCACCCGCCTCCGCGACCATCCCGGTCGTCGCACCATTCACCGTGAGCAGCACCAAGCCCGCCTCAACGTTCAAAAGCTGCACGAAGACCACCTCGCCCTGTCGGATCACCCGCGGGCTCACCACCACACGCGGCTCGACCGTCTGGGCGTCTTCCTCCTCCGCCAGCCCGGGCTCTTCGCCCTCCTCCTCCGTGCCGGGTTCACTGGCCACCTGCGGCTCACCAGAAGTCTCCGGCTCGCTGGGCGGCGAGTCGTCGGAAGCGGCGACGGACCGCTGCTCCGCGACGGACTCCGTGGGCTCGCCCGACTCGTCCTCGAGCGGGAGCGCCTGGTCCGACGCCTCGGGATTGGGCTCCGCCACCTCACCCGCTTCTCGATCGCTAGCGGCGCGCGCAACCTCCTCCCCCGAAGGGGAGTCGTTCAGCACAACGGCGATCGCGACCGCCAGCCCCGCGACCAC
>JAPUIR010000215.1 GCA_027296805.1 Chloroflexota bacterium
TCGCGCCTCGCTATCGCGAAGACTGGGTCGCGTTCTCCGTCCTCTGGCTGGGAGCGATGGCCGTCGGCGTCGCACAAGCGGCCCTGGACGACGCGGCCGCCTCGATTCGGGATCGGTCCGCCGTGGGCGGAACGAGAATGACCGAGCTGCCCATCGCCCACGCCAATCTAGGCCAGGCCCGCGCCCAGATCGACGCCGCTCGGGCATCCTTCGAAGCCGGCTGCTGCGAGACGGACGCCCGCATCGACGCCTGCGGCGTGCCCAGCGAGGCGGACTACCTGCGGCAGATGTCGCTCGGCATGATCGCGGTAGAGCTCTGCGAGACCGCAATGGGGCTCGTGCAGCGCGTGCTGGGCGGCAACGGGCTGCGGGAGAGCGGCCGCTTCCACCGCCTCGTGCGCGACTTCCAGGCGATCCCGCTGCACATCATCGTGCACCGCGATCGAGTGTCCGAGGCGCTCGGTCGCAACCTCCTGGGGCTGGAACCCACGAATCGCTTTTAGCGGGCGTGAAGGACGGGGCGCGCTCAACGTCGCGCCCCGATCGGCGCTCTAGGCGCGCGTCACGCGATGATTGACCTGGATCGGCTCCGCGACCAAGCCGTAGACCGGTGAGTACGACGCCAAAGACTGCAGCGTCTCGAGCTCCTCGTCGCTGATCTCGCCGCCAACTTTCACGTCGATCTCCAGGCTGCCCAAGCAGGACGTGTGCTCCGTGGGCTCACGCAGGGCGAACAGGACCCGCGGATCGACGTTCTCGCGAATCGTCACCTCCACCTTCTCCGTGTCGATACCCAGACGGGCGGCGTTGTAGGTCAACGCGTTGACCACACAGGCCGCCGTCGCCGCGAGCGCCATCTCGACCGGCTCCATGCGGTCGGTCGGCCCCTCCATGCCCAGCAGCTCCTCCACCTCACGCCACGCCCCGAACGGGATCGTGTAGTGCCGCGTCTCCCGGTCGATCTCCTCCCCGTCGAGCGAGTACTTGCCGATGTGTACCGTGCTCCGCCCGGCCTGCCCCTCGTAGACCGCCCTCACCTCCAGCCCGAGTTGCCCCTTGTCGGGGTTGTCCTCCAAGAAACCCCGAAACGCGTCCAGCTTCTCTACGTCCACACCTTGTCGAACCGTCATGAGTCATCAGTCCCTTCCCACCAACGGCGCCACGACGCCCGGTGCGCCCTGGTCCCGGCTGTCGTCGAACCCGCCGGAAAGATAACCGACGCACCAGCCCTCAGCATCGCAGATTGAATAATCCTGGCTGAACTATTTGGGTCGCCCGATGCGTTGCCCCCTTCTGGTGAGCGTGCGTCCCCGTCACGCCATGCCCCTTAGCGCGTCTATCTCGCGAGCACACGACCCCGAAAAAGCCGGAGGCCAGCGTCGTGCGATCCACTCCCCGACACCAGTTTGGCGCCACGCGCCTGCACCAGATCGCCCGCTTGGCGTCGCTGGAGCGGGACCACCTCGGCGAGTTCAACGACACCGGCCTGCGGATGACGCGTCGCGCGATCTTCACCATGGTCTTGGACTGTCAGAAGGCGGGTTCAGATCCGGACGCTGTGCGTGCCGCGCTCAATGGCCAGGACATGCGCCTCACGCATCTGCTGCGACGGGCAGAGCGGGAGAAGTCTCACAGCCGTTAGCGGCACTCGCCGATCTGGTCGCGATGCGCCAGATGATCGGCCCTTGCCTCATCACTCACTAGCTGCGTGCGCCCCTTGTGACAAAGCACCAGCTTGCCGTCCGGAACCTCACCGGCTGCCAGGCGGGCGTGGATGCCGCGCGGGGGCTTCGCCGCTCCCCGTCCCAGCCCCGGGTGCCCGCCCTCCCCGACAGCCGCGCGGCCGTGCCCTGTCAGCCTCGGCTGAACACATTCACCCTCGAGGTCTCCATGGGCCTCGTGTTCCGCGAGCGCATCCTCGCCCACCACGATGGTGTGTGCGTTGGCGGGATTGCCGGTGGGGGCGTGACAAATCGCAATGCCTGCGGTCTCCGCCTCCCCTTGGCTGGCTTGGGCGTAGAGCACGCTGCTGAGCGCGGCCACGACGATGGCCGCGCTCACCAGTACGGCTGCAAGTGGCGTCTTCCAGCGCCGACGGCGGGCCATGTATCGATCCCTTCGCGAAGGCGAGCGACGCCAGCCGCTCCCGTATCGAGATCATGGGGAACAGGCGGCCGATCGTTACACCGCCAGATGGACGGGTGGCTGACCAAGCAGGAGTCGGAGCCCGGCGCGCAATCACGGGACTACCCTCTCTGCATGGTCGATCGCTCCGACACGAACCCGCTCTCGCGCTACCCGCGCACGCTCCACCTGGGCGACCTAGCGGTCGTCTTGCGCCTTGCCTCGCCGGACGATGCCGCCCTCGTGCTGGAGCTGGCCGTGCGCCAGCCCGCCGACGATCTTCTCTATCTGCGGCGCGATCTGACCCGCCCCGAGGAGGTCGAGGCTTGGCTGGATCGCGCCGACCGTGGCCAGATGGCGATCCTCGTCGCGCAGAGCGGAGATGGGCTGGCGGGCTACGCCAGCCTCGACCGCGGCGACGCGAGCTGGACCTCGCATGTGCGCGAGATTCGCGTCCTGGTCGACGCGGCACACCGCGGCTGTGGCTTGGGTCGAGCGCTGGTGCGAGAGGCGTTGTCGCTGGCCTACGCCCTTGGCGCGCACAAGATCCTGGCCCAGATGCCCCTCGAGCAAGAGAGCGCGCAGCGGCTGTTCGAGGACTTCGGCTTCAGCCGCGAGGCGGTCCTCAAGCGTCACGTACGCGACCGGCATGGTGCGAAACATGATCTCGTGCTGATGACTCTCGAACCTCGGGACGAATAGACAACGACGCCTCCGAGTCGTGTCTAGTGCTTAAGATGTGAATGACTTGGTAGATCAGGGCATGCCCCACGCCCCGGGGGTGATCCGATAGGCTAGGCCATCAGGCCTGGCCGTTCGGGGGACGCTGCAATCGTCAACCATCGATACAGTGCGCAGCATGGATCGCCGGGCCCTCACCGAGCGCGAGCAAGCCATCGCGACGCTTGCCGCGCTGGGCCAGACCAACGCGGAGATCGCCGCCGAGCTCGGCGTCTCGCTCGCCACGGTGAAGCGCCATCTCGCCAA
>JAPUIR010000216.1 GCA_027296805.1 Chloroflexota bacterium
ATGGCGACGAGCCTCGTCACCTCGTCCAGGCTGAGGTCTCGCGCGGCGGCTTGATCGGCGGTCGCGCTACCCATCGCCTCGGGCCCTTCCATCGCGTCGCGCGCGGTCGCGATGTTCGCCGCCATTGCCGTCACGGCGGCGGGCGGTAGCTCAAGCCACGCGTGAAAGCGCCCAAGCACCAGGCGCTTCCGCACGAACCCAGAAGCCTCGCCCTCTGTCGTGAGGAAGCTGCCGACTGCCTCCTCAAGATCGCCGGGCGCGAGCTCCGTGAGCGGGGTTAGGTACGCCAGGATCGCATCCCGCCGCTCCCCCTCGTCCTCCAGATCTGCGAGCGCTGCCCACTGATCGTCAGCGGCCATGGTTGTTCTTCCCCATTTCTTGGATATCTACCTCGGATCTACCTGACCGATCGCGATCTCGGTGCGCGAAGGAGCATCCTGAGACACGATGCCGGACTTCCTGCTGGTGAGGGCAGCGACGCCCCGGGAGTGAATGCTCCCCGAGCGAGCGCCCCGCGGCTCAGCGATAGGACGTGGCGATCGGCGGCTCGCCGCCAGCGAGGTTGCGGGCCCCAAGGCTTGACCGCTCGACCAGAGCCGCGTCAGCACGGCGAGGTCGGTGGCGCTGTCGAGGCCGCGCGCGCGGAACTCGGCCTCCGAAAAAACGCGCTGCAGACCGATGAAGCGAACACTCGCTGCTCGGGCGAAGTCTCCGTCCGAGAGCGAGTCGCCCACGAAGACCGCTTCCTCCGTTGAGATGTCGTGGGCCGCGAGGAGGTCGGCCATCTGCGCTTCCTTGCCGTGACCGGGGCGGAAGCCCGTGATCCCGTCGAACTGCCCGGTGAGGTCGTGGCGTTCCAGATAGGCCTCGACAATGTCTGGCGTCGTGCTGCTGCAAGCGAACGTGCGGATCCCACGCGCGTGAAAGAAGTCTAGCGCGGCCTGGACCTCCGGGAACACGCGCCGCGGCAGAATGGCGTCGCGCTTCGCCCTGTCGAACTGCGCGGCCACGGTCGCATTAGCCGGGTGGCTGGGGAAGAGTCGCTCCAGTTGGCTGGCGAAGTCTAGGCCGGTGGTGTCGCGGTACCGCCGTTCGGCGAGTGCGGGCGAGACCGGATAATGCTCCGTTAGCAAACTCGTCGCGAGCGCGGTTAACGTCGGCATGGTGTCGGCGATCGTGCCGTCGAAATCGAGCACGATCGCCCGGGTCCGCACGCCCGTGAAGGGGTTGGGTCGGCCCGCCTGGCCGTGGGAGAGCCGCAGGCGCTGCAGGACGATGGCGTTCGTGAGTAGGGCGACCGCTCCCAGCGCAACGAGCACGGCGAGCGGATGGACGATGGCCAGCACGCCGCCTAAGAAGAGCGCGAAGAGTCGCAGATCGCGTCCCCGTCCGCTCGCGATCCACCGCCCCTGGTACGTGTAGCCCAGGTCGGTCACCGACTTGGCAGAGGTATAGCTGACCATGAGGTTGCCGGCTAACGCGAGCAGGCCGGCGCCCACGACGAGCGGGGCGTGGGCGGCCCCCAAGAACGTCTCCAGCTCCAGGCTGGCCCAAGCGAAGTAGAACATGCTGAAGAGAATGATGGCGTCCGCGTAGCGGTCGACGACTGCATCGAAGAAACCGCCGAAGTCAGATTCCTGCTTCTTGAGCCGCGCGATCTCGCCATCGGAGCCGTCCAGCACGCTGGCCAGCTGCACGGCGACACCTCCCAAGAGCGGGAGAGCGGCGAAGAAAAATCCGCTGGCGGCCGCCGCGACGAGGAAGCTCAGCACCGTCACCTGATTCGCGCTGATCCCCCGCGAGAGCAGGAGCAGGGGCGTGAACAGGCCCAACGAGAGGCGGCGGTTGATCGTGCGCGCGATGATCCCGTCGTGTGGCTTGGCCAGGCTGGCGTACAGCAGCGCCCGCGCCCGGGCGGCATCAGCGGGGGTGTCGACGTCGACCCAGTAGTGGCCCCTGACGTCCACCGTGCGAGCCTTGCCGCGATCGGCAAGGCGGCGAACGCCGCCGGAGAGTGTGGAGTCCCCCTCCCGCAGGCTCTCCTCGAGCGCGCCGAAGAGACTGGGCGCACAGAGAAAGGCGCCCGTGTCGTAGGCGTCGAAGCGCGCGATGCCCTTGCCGATCTCGCAGATGTGGGTGCCGTTGCGACGCACCCGGGTCACATCACTCGGATCGACGCCGGGATGGTCGACGATCTGAGAGTCGACCGCGAGGATGAGCTCGTCACCGTCGAGGCGCTCGGCCATCAGTGTGCGGAGAATGGCCTCGTCGAGAACGTGGTCGGCCATCAACAGCAGGAAAGGCTCGTCGAACGCGTCGCGGCCGCACAGCGCGGAGCGGCCGTTGCCGTCCTGCCACTGCGGGTTGCGCAGGGGCTGCAAGGGGATGCCCCGTCTCCGCGTGAGATCGCTGAGGAACGCCTCGACCTTGGGGGCGCCATAGCCCGTGACGACACGGATGTCGGTCGCGCCCGCGCGGTGAGCGGCAACCACTGCACGCTCCAGGAGGGGAAGGCCGGCGAGGGTGAAGAGCGGCTTAAGGTCGCCGTTGGAGGTGAGGCGGCTCCCCGCGCCCGCGGCGAGGATCAGACACTGCATGGGGCATCTCCAGGAGGGCGAATGGCGGAACCTCTTTTGCACATTGCGGGCGCACCCCGATGGCGGCGAGAGCAGCGGAGTCGGTTCGCGGCCTCGAGGCACGAGGGAACTGGTCGGCTGCCGGGGGTCCGTCGCGACGGGCCACCCGGAACTGTCGGCCTAGCCTCTTATGAAGGTGGCTGCCCGATGGGCGGCGACCGCAGGCTAGCACTCACTGATGGAGAGTGCCAGGTGGGCGATTGCCGCCA
>JAPUIR010000217.1 GCA_027296805.1 Chloroflexota bacterium
CCCAGCGTGATTAACGCCGTGAGCAACGTCGAGGGCAACGCGAGCGCGACAGTCGCGGCGGTGGCCACGCCGATCTTGACCATCAGGATGCGCCGCCGCCCGATGGGCTTGGAGAGCAGATACACCGCGGTGCCGTCTTCGATCTCAGCGCCGAGAGCGGCCGTGCCGAACACGAGCGCCGTCAGTGGCAGGACGACCGCGAGCATCAGCGCGTCGAGCATGTCGGGGGCGAATTCCACCGGATCGACGTGATCGCTGCCGAAACGATAGAAGAGGGCGACCGCGACCGGGATGAAAGCCAGGATGACCAGGAAGAGCGCGCGCCGGCGTCCAGCGAGCTGACGCAGGGTCAGAACGATCAGCGCGCGCGTCATTTCTTCACCAGGTAGGAGAAGACGCTCTCCAGCGTCTGGTCCGAGGGTCGGAGTTCTCGCAGCGTGACGCCGCTGCGTTGGATCAGCCCCGCGATCGAGGCCGTGAACGCGTTGAAATCGGTGGTACGGACCTCCAGGCCGGCGTCGTCGATGGAGACAGCCGCGACGTAGCTCTCCGCGACGAGCCGCGCGGCCAATTGCCGGTCGTCGCTGCTGCGGACGATGAACGAGTGGGGCCGGTCGGTCATCAAGCGTCGGATCTCGCGGAAGTCCCCCGAGGCCGCGAGTCGGCCATCCAGGATGACGAGTACCTCGTCGGCCAACCGCTCGACCTCCTCCAGAATGTGCGAGGAAAACACGATTGTACGGCCCTCCGCCGCCAGCTGGCGTAGCAGTTCCATGAGATGGAGGCGCAGGCGGGGATCCGTACCGTTAAACGGCTCGTCCAAGATCAAGACTTCCGGATCGTGGACCAGGCTGGCCGCGATCTTGGCCCGCTGGCGCATCCCTTTGGAGTAGCCCCGCATCTGGCGGTCCTGCGCGTCCTCCAACTCAACCCGCTCCAACGCGATGCGGGCGGCCGCTTCAGGATCGGGTAGGCGATGCAGCCGCGCGCTGATCGTCGCGAACTCCCGCGCCGTGAGGAAGGGGTAGACAGCCTCGCTCTCGGGAACGAGACCGACGCGCTTGAAGTGCTCGGGATGCGCCCAGGCGGGCTCGTCGAACACGAGAACCTCGCCCGATGAAGGTTGCAGGAAACCCGCCATGAGGTGAAGCAGGGTCGATTTGCCCGCGCCGTTCGGTCCCAGAATGCCACTGATGCCCGGCTGGAATTCGTAGGAGATGTCGTTCACGGCGACGACGTTGCCATACCAGCGAGTCACGTTTTCCAGGCGGATGGTCGGGCTCTCGCTCGCGATCATGACGGACTCCGGAAGCGGCTAAACGCTAGGGCGATCGCCCCCCCGGTGTAGATAAACGCGGCGAGCAGATAGACGTAGCCTCGCAGGTCGACGAACGACAGGTGATCGTCGAGGCTGCCGTCCTGCGACGAGAAGGTCAGTGTCGGGAAAGCGTCAAACAGGAAGAGGGTGAAGCCGCGCATAACGTGGGCCGGTGAGAACAGCACAACGTAGCGAGCGGCATCGCCGTCGCTGATGTCGATCACGATCTCGGCCACGGCGAGGGGGACGGCAAAGACGACGAGGATGCTGACCAGCGCAAAGGAACGCCGCTCGGCGAACGCGGCACAGGCGATCCCCAGACTCGCGACCATGACGCAGATCAAGAGGCCGCTGCCCACGATGGGGGCGAAGTCGTCGCCGTTCTGCTTCACCCACTCCCACGCATCGGAAGCGCCCAGCCAGTTGCCCCCGAACATGAAGGCCTGCGGAAGCACCGTCACGGCGAGCAGGCTAGTGGTCAGCGCGGCCAGCTTGGCCAGGGCGTAGTCGCCCCGCAGGATGGGCCGGGAGAAGTAGAGGGCCAGCGTGCCCTGCCGTCGGTCGTTGCCCACGAGATCGGAGCTGAGCGCCGCGACGAAGAGAATGATGATGACCTGGATGATCCCGTAGTACTCATGCGGACGAATGAACTCGAACTCATCGGAGGGGACGACCGAGGCGGTCACGATCTGCACCACGGCGGGGATGACCGCGAGGATGACCAGACCAAAGGCGAGCACCTTAGGCAGGACGCCACGTCCCAGACCAAACGCGTTGCGCAGGCTGAGGATGTACAGCGACCAGACAGCGAAGCGACGACCAAGCCGCCGGCCCTCGTAGGGTCGATAGCCGATGTCATAAATCGTGCCGCGCGGCGCGGGCTCGCTCGTCACGGTCCTGCCTCTTCAGCAGGGACAGCTGGTTCGGCCACCTCGAACAGCTCCTCCAAGCGTCGACGCCGCTGCTCCAGGCGGATCAGGGGCAGGCCGAGGCTCTCGACCGTCTCGACGATCAGCTCCTGCGCTTGGTCGATGCGCTCGGGGATCACCTCGACTTCGACCTCCCGGGCGTCGGCGCTCCCGGGCAAGCCCCGCTCGGCGAGGCGTGCCGCGAGGCGGTCGGCGCCGAACTCGACCTCGACCCGCAGGAAGCTCGTCACGTCCGTCAAATCCGCAATCGTGCCGGCGCGGACGATCCGCCCTTCATCGATCACAATCAGCCGCTCGCAGATTCGCTCGATTTCGCTGAGCAGGTGCGACGACATGATGATCGAAACGCCGAACTCTCCGCCGGTTCGCTCAACCAGGTCCAGCATCTCGTCGCGCCCTTGCGGGTCGAGCCCGTTCGTGGGTTCGTCCAGGAACAGCAGGCGAGGGTCGTGGACGAGCGCCTGCGCCAGCTTGACGCGCTGCTTCATCCCGGTGGAGTAGCCGCTCATCGGGCGATAGCGCTCCTCGAAAAGGCCAACATGGCGCAGGGTTTCGGCCGCGCGCTCCCGGGCCGCGGAGGCGGGAATGCCGCTCATGCGCGCCATATGGACGACAAAGCTGGAGGCGGAGATATCGCCCGGCAGACAGTCGTGCTCGGGTAGATAGCCAACGAGTTCACGAATGCGCAGGCTTTCGCGCGCCGCGTCCAGACCGAAGACCTCGGCCCGTCCGCTGGAGGGTGCGATCAGCCCCAGCAGGAGCTTGATCAGCGTGCTCTTGCCGGCCCCGTTCGGACCAACCAGGCCGATGATGCCGGGCTCGACCTGCAACGTCAGGCTGTCCAGCGCCGTCACGCCCGGATAGCGCTTGACCAGATCGTCAGTTTCGATCAACGACATAGACCATGGACCATGGATCCATGGTATCCGGCGCGAGCTGGAATCCCGTTAACTCCATGAGGCCCGAGAAGGCCGCGGGGAGTCCCGCCAGCGCCGACACGCAGCCTCAGCAGTACCTAGCTTTGGCCTGTAGCCGCCTTGAAACTCTCGAGATGGCCCAAGGCGTGGCCGATCAGGATGTTCTCCGTGACCTGCGCGGCGGTCATTGGCTGACCAAAAACCTCGGCCGATTCGCCCAGCTGCGCGTCGCTCATGGCGCGCAGCGCCGTAGCGGCGGCAGCGCCGTTCGTGCGAGCCAGATCAAGAACCGTCGCCTTGTCGACGCCGGCGAATTCCTTGGCGTGCTCTGCATTCTGCCCGTCGAGCTGCTCCGGCGTCATCGGCATCTCAAAGCCCCCAGCCCCGATAGC
>JAPUIR010000218.1 GCA_027296805.1 Chloroflexota bacterium
GAAGGTTTCCGTGAGTTTCGACATTGTCGGAATTTTGCAGGTAACGGTTTGCTACGTGGTGATACTGGGTGATAGATGGTGCAATTGATTATCCAATGAAATGATACGGATAGCAATCCCATGCAACGTGGTGATATTCAACTCATCAGCTTGGGAAGCTGACGTTCTACCACTGAACTACGCCCGCGCCAGGATTTCGCTTAGTCCAGCAACGATTTTTGGTCAATAGGAATCGCTGCACTTTATCCCGAAGACAGGCTGCGAATTGGCGCCGAGCCGACCCCAAAGAGCAATTATTACCCAATATCCTTGTTCCCGAAAATCAGGAGTGGGTAACAACACCACGGTTACCCCTGCCAGATATGGGTGCGATGCCATGCAAGACGCATGCGATGCTCGGGGGTCAACACCAACCGCGGTACGCCTTGAAGGTGCAACGCCTTGATCGCTGCGTCGGTCAAATCTGATGATGCGATCGGGCGGCCTTCATCGTCGAAGGTCACCAGACCTTCATCGAACGCCGCGTCCCAGAGAGATGAAAGCAGCAGACCATTGTGAACGTCCAGCCGGTCGGCGTCTGTCTCGCAGCGCGCCCACGGGATGATGTGCGAGGCCCGGAGCAGTGCGGTATCGGTGATACCGGTGATCGGACAGGTGCCGTTCCAATAGGACAACAGCGCACCTCGGAAAATGTCTTGCCCGATGCGGACCTTTTGAACCCGCTCGGTTTCGGTGTTTCCGAGATGCTCGATTTCGCGCTCGTATTGTTCGAGCGGCTGGGTCGGAAGGCTGATCGACTTGCGATAAACCTCGCCGACCGCTTCGAACAGTGCATCGCGCGTCGGCAGCGCGAAGGCCGCGGCATGGCCTTTTGCGCAAGGCTGCGCAGGCGGAGCGGAGAGTTCGCGCGCGGCGCCCGAATGGGTGATCGACAGGAAAAAGGGCCCATCATGCCCGGCTGCTGCGACGGCGATCTCGCCGGGCGCCGATGCCGAGCGGAAGAAGATCCAGCCGCTCGCCTGCTCGGGCCCGATGCGAAATCCGTGTTCGTTGGCCGCGTCCCTCAATTCCGAGGAAAGCGCGAAGGGGTAGTGATCAAGGCGCGAGCTCGTGTCGATCTTGGGCGCGCCGGTCATCGCTTGCTCCTCACAGCCCCAGCCGGGCGAAGTCGCCGTCGCGCTCCATCCGGTCCCAGGCGGCGAGGACGAGGCGGGCGGTGCGGTATTCGCCGAAGCGTTTGATGTCGTTTTTCTTCAGCACGCGGAAGGTTTCGGAGGGGTAGTCGGCGCCCATCGCGTCGGCGGGGTCGAGGATATAGCGCAGCTCGTCGCGGGTCAGGCCATAGGCGCGGGCGTAGAAGGCGTCGAGCTCGGCCCTCAGATACGCCCGGCGGTCCTCGTCCCAGCCGAAGGGCGGGCCGGAATGGCCGAGATCACGGGCGAAGGGCGCCATGGCGTGGCTGGTGTAGGTGAGTTCGAGGACCCGGGGGACGATGAAGGTGAGGTGGGAGTCTGTGTAGAAGGCTGGCGCAAGGAAAGGTATCTGGCGCATCGTGAAATACTTGAATGATGTTCCGCCCAACTTTTGCCGCACTACAAAGTCCGCCACAAGTGATGACATGTTTCCTGCGAGTGCCCCACAGTATTGCGGAGCGAACGCTGGAAATATCAGCAAATACTTATCACCACATCCGGTTGTTGGGATTGGTGCCCCAATCATAGTCCGCTCATCCGTCGAACGGCAGATGTCCCGCCAACCCATCAGCCAGCCGCGCGTCCAGCCCTTGGTAGCGAGGCGGGCGTCAACATTTGCCTCCGGGATCCAGTAGCGCGGCGTCGGCTCGATGGCCAAGTCGGCTTTCTCGCCCAGCGTCACGTCGCGACTGTTGGCGCCGTTCTCGGCATAGCTCGCCCAGCGGTGGTCGAACTGGTGGATCATCTTGGCCTCGTAGAGCGGCACATAGCGCCGCGGGCCGCGCGGGCCGCCGCCCTGGAGGTCGAGGCCGCGCACATCGCGCCCGCCGGCGAGCGCCATCGCCGCTTGGCGCGGTCTGGTGCCCTCGGCCAGCCAGTCGGTCCCGTTGCGGACGAACCCGGCTTCGGCAAGCTTCGCCGCCGTGCGGAACAGGCCACTGTCACCCGACATATGGAACATCGCCATGAAGCTCACGCCCCACGGGTTGCCCGCCGCGCCCTTGCCCTCGTCGATCAGCACCGGGACGCGGGCATAGATCTTCGCGGTCAGCTCGGCGTCGGCCTGCGAGCGAAACACCGGGGCGGTGCGGGTGTTGGGGTTGATGGCGGCGATTTCGTTCCCGGAGAGGCGGAACCGACGTTCCCTCTCGTCAAGGGCCGACACATCCGGGAGCGAAAAGACGAACTCTGCGTGTCGATCCGATTGACCGATGGTGATAAGACAAAAAGGGTTCCTGTCGTCGGTCGCAAGAAAGATCTTCCTGATCTCAAAGAAGCTGAATAGCGAGACAAGGCGAGCCTTCGATATTAGCGAGCCGAAGAAGGGTGCGGTGGTGGCGTCGGTGGCGATACCGGTCGGCACGATCACTCCGGCGCGACCCTTGGGTCCCGCGAGGCGGGCGAAAAGCTCGGCGAACAGTGCATAGGTGTTCACGTCGCCCCGGCCCGTGAGCGGAAAGCGCCCGCCCTGATCGCCGTCCACTCGCACGAAGGCGGAGACGGCCTCCGTCTCGCGTTTCGCGGCCTCGAAGGCGTCGAACAGCGCGCGCTGCGGTGTGCCAGGTTCGGCGTCGGCCAGCGCCGCGATCAGACGGGCGCGCGCGGCCTTGTTGGGGGCGGAGGCGATCTCGGGGTCGCGGGCAGCGAAGAACTCCTTCTCCTGCAGCTTGATGCGCTCCCAGGGCGGGTTGCCCAGCACCACGTCGAAGCCGCCGCGCGCCATCATGTCGGGGAACTCCAGCGGCCAGTGGAAGGCGCGGGCGTCGCGGGCCAGGTCGACCACGCGGCCCGTGAGCGGGCCATAGGGCGGGCGGCCCGCCATCGCCTCCCAGACATGGGCCGTGGTGGGGATCATCGCCGCGCCCGGCCGCTGCGGCACGCCGCCGGTCTTGGGGCAAAGGAACGCGGCGGTATAGATCTCGGCGGCGAGATCGAGATCATAGCGGGCGGGGTCGGACTGGAGTGCCGCGAAGCGGCGTTCCTTCTTGGCGATCTCGGCGACCGTGTCCTCGGGCAGCGCGCGGAAGTCGCTGAGCGTCCTGCCCAGTGGGCGTAGCGCGGGCATCTTCCCGCCGCCCTCGCCGAAGTCCAGGCTCCCCTGCCCGTCGCGCTCGGCCTTGTTGCGTTTCGCGAAGTGCTTCGCCGTCTCCTTGTCGTCGCCGGTCAGCGCCTTGTAGGCAGAGTCCGGAATGCCGATGCCCAGCGCCGCGAGGTCGAAGACGCCGAGCAGGCTGTCGCCGCACCGGATATTGACGTCGAGGAAGCCGAGCGGCTTGCCGGGCTCCACCGTCTCGATCCAGAGCGCGACCTTGGTCAGCTCCACCGCCATCGGGTTGCGGTCGACCCCGTGGATGCAACTCCGCACCACGTCGCGCATCGCGGCGGGATAATCGGGTGCGTCGCTGTCTCGAAGTTGCGCCACCCGAGTCGCCATGCGCCGTGCGGCGCCAAGCAGGAAATGCCCCGATCCGCAGGCTGGATCGATGACCTTGAGATCGAGGATTGCCTCGACCCCACCTTCCGCCTCAGCCCGGTCGAGGACCGGGTCGAGCGCGCTGTCGAGCAGCGCCTGAACAAGACTGTCGGGCGTGTAATAACTGCCGGAAATCTTGCGGAGATTGCCCTTGGCCTCCGCCCCGCCGGCAAAGGCAAAGCTGCGCCCATGATTTTCGCGCACGGGCACAAGCTCGAGCAGCCCTTCATATACCGAGCCCAATTCCTCGGTCGCCATATCGCGCCAGTTGATCCGGACACGGCGATTGTCATCCATCAACCAGCTGAGCTTGAAGATCGCGGCCAGGAAGGCGCGGTTCGGCAGCTTGGCGTCATCCAGATCGGGCGTGAATCCCCGCGCGAAGAGTGCGCCCAGCGCCGGTAAACCGAGCAGCTTTTCGCCACGCTGAAGCGCGCCGAATACGATCTTGGCGCCCTCCCAGGCGTCGTGATGATGATCGTGCGCGGACCGCCGCGCCGATCTGTCACGAAGATAGGCAAAGCCGTAGCCATTCTCGTAGAGCGAGCGGGCCGCCGGGGGCGCGCCGGGCGTATGTAGCAGATCGCGATCTTCCGCCACCGCGAGGAAGATCAGGCGATAGACCAGACGCAGGATTTGCTCGAACCACGCCTGCATCGAGAGGCCCTGGCCATCGAGCTTGGTGCGCAAGTCGGGATTGGCGTCGAGAAAGCCCTGACCCAACGCGACGAGCGCCTCCTCGACATTGCCACGCAGGCGGTTCCGCGCGGCGGTGCCCGCGCGCTGCCTGGCCTCACGCCACCGTTCAAGTGCGCAATCACTGGCGGGGGCACCCTCCGCGCCGAAGCGGGTGGCGTGGATCAGCAACCAGGTCGCCGTGAAATCGGCGAACATCTCGTCGCGGAAGATCGCACCGAGGTCGACCTCGAT
>JAPUIR010000219.1 GCA_027296805.1 Chloroflexota bacterium
CTGTCGGACTTGTCGGCCGTCGACGTGTCGTCGGCCAGATGGTGGGAGGTCGACGACCACCGCGATCTGGAGACGGCGTCGTTCCTGTTCCTCGATCGGGAGAGCCAGTTCGACCGGATCGAGGAACTGCATGGGTCGTACTGGCGCTACGGCTTCGTCGACCATTCGTATCTCTACAACATGTACTTCCCGCCCGCGGGGCTGGAAGAGGATTTGCGTCGCGACTTGGGCCAGATCCTGCGCAACTACCCGGTGGGCCAGGCAGAGCTCCAGCGCTTGGTGGCCGACTGGGTCGGCGGTGATGCCGAGAACCTGGCGGTCGCCAACGGCGCGGCGGAGCTGATCAAGGTGTTGGGATCGATGGGCGGCAGGCTGGCGATCCCGACGCCCTCGTTCAACGAATACGAAGCCGTCGTGGAGCCGGACCGGCTCGAGCGCTTCCCCCTGGAGGGACCGGACTTCGACTTGGATGTCGACCGCTTCGCCCGCTTCGCGATCGAGCGGCGGTGCGATTGGGCGGTGCTCGTCAGCCCGAACAATCCCACGGCCCGCAGCGTCACACGGGCCGACGTTCTGCGGCTCGCCGACCGCCTGGCGGAGGCGGACTGTCGTTTGGTCGTGGACGAGTCCTTTACCGAGTTCTCGGCGGCAGGGGCGTCGGCGAGTGTCGAGGATGCCCTCGACAGCCGCCCGACCCTGGCGGTGGTCAAGAGCATGAGTAAGGTGTTCGGGATCGCCGGCCTGCGGCTGGGCTATCTACGCAGCGGGGATCCGGCCTTCGTGGCAGCCGTCCAAGGGGCCTTGCCGATCTGGAACGTGAACGGGCTTGCCGAAGCGTTCCTGCGTGCCGTGGGACGCTACCGCCGCGACTTCGAGCAGAGCTGCCGCCTCACCCGGTCTGCATACCTGGACCTGTACGCCGAAGTGGACGAGCTGGCGGGGCTGGTGCCCATCGCGCCCGACGCCAATTTCGTCATGTGCCGGCTGCAGGATGGGCTACCCGATGGCCCGTCGGTCGCCCGGCGCCTGTACGTGGAACACAACATCCTGATCAAGGACTGCGCCGGCAAGAGCATGCCTGAGGGATCGCGATATCTGCGCTTGGCCTCGCGCACGCCGGAGGAGAACCGCCGACTGGTGGCGGCGCTGCGATCGGTGCTGGCGGCCTCGGACGCCGCATCATGAGCGAGACACCGGGCGGCCCGCCGCGGCGCCATGCGGCAGAGCCGGACGGTTCCGATCCCGCGGCCCTGATGCGCTACCTGGAGCGGACGATTCCACCGATGGACCTCGGCGACGCGGAGCGCCTGCTGCGCGAGGCGAAGTCGATCTTCGACGCGCACGAAATCACGTTCTTCCTCCGCCAGGGGACCTGCCTCGGAGCCGTCCGCGACGGAGCGCTCATCCCCTGGGATGACGATCTGGACCTGGGGTCGATCATCGGCCGGCACGGGCTGACGGCGGATCGGATCGAGCCAGTCGCGGCGGCGTTCCGTGCAAACGACTGCCACGTAGAAGTGGCACACGAAGGGCTCTACACATCGGTACGGATCTTCAAGTACCGCATCCGGATCGACTGGCAGTGCTATCGCGTGCTGCAAGGGACGATCGCGCATTACCCGGGTGTGCCCTTCCCGGCGCGCCTATTTGATGAGCTGTCGGAGCTGCCGTTCCTCGACCAGACCTACCTCGTGCCCAGCCCGGTGGAGGAGTACTTGGAGCTCAAGTACGGCGCTGACTGGGTCACGCCCAAGCAGGTCGGCTACGAGAAGGACGTGCTGGACGCGATGCCCGAGGGCACGGTACCCGGGCGGGCTGGCCGGCTGCGAAGATTCCTGAGCGTACGCCTGCGCCCGCGGACCGCCGCCAGGCTGGTCGTCTTGGACGTGGCGGGGCAGCCGGTTCCCGGCGCGCGGGTGCGGGTGGCCGGCCTGGGAGAGAGCCGGGCGGACCGTCGCGGTGTGGCGCGCTTCTATCTGCCGGGCGCGGATGACTACGCGCTGGAGATCTCGATGTCCCACCACGAGGAGGTCCTTTACGAGGAGGCCCTGGAACCCGGCAAGACCTACACCTACCGTCCGCAGCCCGGCGTGTCAGCGGGGCGCTACTACGTGCTGCAGCCGGAGCCTGACTAGCTGACCCTCTGGGGCACGGGGTCTATCGGCGTAATCACGCCGAGGCGCTCTTTGATCGCGGCTGCGCCATCAAGGCAGGCGTCCTCGCCCAACGAGGGCCGCTGATCTGGACGCTCCGCGGAAGTCCCTCGTGCGGGCCGACGGAGAGCGCGACCGCGGGCAGCCGGAGGAGGTTGGAGGTGGGCCTGCCTTCCTGAGGATTGGCCACTCACGATCGACGCATCGTGTGGGTCGGACGCCGCCAGTCGCAGCAAGCCGCGTTGGGCTACGACGCCACACGGGCGAGGACCTTGTCTTCCAACCGATAGTCGAATCGGCGCGCGTCGATTGCTGGCGGGTGCTGCCGCTGCCAGGCGATCGTCCGCTGCAAGGCTTGGAACCGAGGAAGGTCCTCACGAAAGCCGAGTTCGGCGCGGATGCGGGAGGAGTTGGCTTCCCAGTGGTGGTGGGGATCGATGGGTGACCGCCATGCGGGCGGAAGCAGGTCTTCGGGGACCCGCACGATCCGGCCACTCCAGCCGGCGGCTTCCGCAATGGCGCGGATCCAGGCCTCTTGCGACAGCGCCTCCGGCTCAGCGACGTGGAAAATGCGGCCACGGGCGCGCGGATGCGTGGCGGCGAGGACGACGGCGTGGGCGCAGTCGTCCACGTACCCGCGGGAGGCACGCCAATCCGCCAGGCCCTCGGGGAGAAGAATGGCGGGCCGGCCGTCGTCCATGCGCTTGAGATCGTCGAACAGGCGGCACTGGCGGTCGCGCGGGCCATAGACCATCGGTAGGCGGACCACCACGCCGTCCACGTCTGGGGCGGACATGACCACCCGCTCGACGAGGATCTTCTCGTAGCGCTCCAGACCGGGCACCTTCCCGCGGTAGGGGTAGTGGACGCTTCGCAGCGAGGATTCCTCTGTGAGCGGGGTAGGGACGGGCGCGCCCGATTCCGTCCCGTGCAGGCGACCGTAAGTGAGATAGACGTCCATGCTGCTCACGGCCACGAACCGAGGCGCCGCCCCGCCGCGCCCGACGGCGCGGACAGCATCCACCGCAGCCCGCGCCTCGGCCTCCACCATCGGGGTGATATCGACGACCACGTCGGGGGCGAACTGCTTGAACGCTGCCGTGTAGTCGCGGATGTCGGCGCGATCACCACGGATGTGAACGACGTGGCTCGGCAGTGGTGTTTCAGTGAGGCCGCGATGGAAGACGGCGACCTCGTGTCCGCCCGCGTCTAAGTCGTGAACGACAGGGGCGCCAATGAAGCCGGTTCCACCAATGACCAGGACGCGCACGCTGGGGCCTAGCGCACCGTTTGCTGAGCGGCCACGCGGTCATCGGTCTCAGACGAGTACACGCCGTCGTGCCGCCCGGGACCGGCGATCTTCGAGTCCGCTGGGAGCCCCGTCGTAGCCGTCATGCGGGTCCTCCTTGACCGATCGCCCCAACCGTGCCTTTGACCAACCTGTTGCGGGACGCGCGCTGACTACCGCAGATCGTGCGAGGCGAAACCGCTGTCGCGCGGCGAGATCGGGAAAAGGATGGCCTGGTGGAGATAGGGGGACTCGAACCCCCGACCTCGTCGTTGCGAACGACGCGCTCTCCCAACTGAGCTATATCCCCAAGACCGGCGACAACTGCCTGAAGGCCACTGTACCCAGGGGCGCAGACCCGTTCAATTGCGGGGGCGCTAGTCGCTGCTATCGGTCGGGGCTGGGGGCTGGTCCGTGTCGAGGCCGGGGGGCACGCGCACGACAAGCACCCGCTCGGTCTGACGGACCTCGATGACGACGTCGGGAATCGCGGGCAGAAGCAGATCGGCCCGGTCTTGGCGCGCGACGACATAGACGTCGTTGGCTCCGGGTTGGAGGACCTCCCGAACCGTCCCGATCTCGGCGCCGTCTTCGTCCCGCACCGTGCAGCCCTCGATCTCATCGAGGTAGTACTCGCCCTCGGCCAGGGCAGCACGGTCGTCGTCGGACACTTCGAGGAGCGCGTCGCGCAGGGCTTCGGCCTCGTTGCGCCCGTCGATGCCCTCGAGCCGCAGGTGGGCGGTGGCGCCGTCGACCTGTGAGGCGAGGATGGCGCGCTGTACGCCGTCGATGAAAACGGTGGCACCGACGTCGAAGCGTTCAGGGAAGTCCGTGAGGAGTTGAATCTTGATCTCGCCGCGCAGGCCGCGCGGCTTGGAGACCAGCCCCACGGCACGGAAGCCGTCGCGTGCGCTGCGCGTCCGCTGACGGCGTTGCTTGACGGCGCGAAGTGGCACGCGGCCGCCTTCCGTCCGGCTCTAGCGAATCTCGAGCGACGCGCGCTGGTCGCGAATCTCGCCGGAGATGCTGAGGAGGGTGCGCATGGCGCCGGCCAGGCGGCCTTCGCGGCCGATGATGCGGCCCATGTCGCTCTCGTCGACTTCGAGACGGACCGTCACGCGACCGCCGCGCTGCTGGTCCGAGACGCGAACGGCGTCCCCGTCGTCCACGATCCAGTTGGCGATGTACTCGATGAGGTCGTTCATCTACTTGTCCTCGCCGCTGTCGTCGCCATTGCTGGTGTCGTCGGCCTTGTTGCTGGTGGCGGCCTTGTCGCTGGTGGCGGCCTTGTCGCTGGTGGTGGCGGCCGGGGCCTTGGCCGCTGCGCTTGCCTCCGCGCCGGAATCCTCTTCCGCGGCCTTGGCGGCCGCGCGCTTGGCGTCGGCTCTCTTGCTACGAGGCTTGGCCTTGTATTCGTCGATCAGGCCCTCTTTGTGCAGCAAACGGTGCACGGTGACGGTCGGTTGCGCCCCTTGCGAGAGCCAGTGCTGCACCCGCTCCGCCTTCACGTTGAAGACGTGGGGTTCCGCGATGGGGTCATACTGCCCCAGGATTTCGAGGAAGCGGCCATCGCGCGGAAAGGTGTGTTCCGTGACAACGAGGCGGTAGTAGGGGCGCTTCTTCCGACCCGTGCGGGCCAGGCGTAGTTTCAACAAGAGTCTGTCTCCTCGCGTCGGGGCCTTAGCGTCGGGCGCCGGCCATGAGGCCGCCGATCTTCCCGCTCGAGACCGCTTTCATTATCTTCTTGGCTTCTTTGAACTGGTTCAACAACTGATTGACGTCTTGGGGCTTTGTGCCGCTGCCGCCGGCGATGCGCCGTTTGCGGCTGCTCTTGATGATCTCGGGGTGCTTGCGCTCTTCGGGCGTCATCGAGGAGATGATCGCCTCCACCTTGCTGAAGAAGGAATCGTCCAGCTCATCGACGTCCAGTTGCTGCTTGATGTTGCCAACGCCGGGCAGCATGGAGATGAGCTGGCTGATGGAGCCCATGTTCTGGACGCGCTTGTATTGCTCGAGAAAGTCGTCCAGGCCGAAGCTGCCATCTTGCATGCGCTTCTGCAGGGTCTTGGCGTCGTCCTCGCCGAACTCGGCCTTGGCCCGCTCGGCCAGGGTTTCGATGTCGCCCTGGCCAAGGATGCGCGAGGCGAGGCGGTCCGGGTGGAAGACCTCGAGTGCGTCCGCGCGTTCGCCGGTGCCGAGGAACTTGATGGGGGCGCCAGTGACGGCGCGGATCGAAAGCGCGGCGCCGCCGCGGGCGTCGCCGTCGATCTTGGTCAGGACGACGCCGGTGATATCGACGGCGTCGTGGAACGCCTCGGCCGCGCTGACCGCGTCCTGCCCGGACATGGAGTCCGCGACGAGCAGGATTTCGTGCGGTTTGAAGCGTTTCTTAAGGTCCCGCAGCTCGTCCATCATCACGTCGTCGACGTGGAGCCGTCCGGCGGTATCGACGATCACAACGGCGGCGCCGATCCGCTTCGCCTCCTCCAGGCCATGCTTGACGATGTCGCGCGGTTTGCTCTGTCCCTCTTCGTAGACCGCGATATCAAGCTGGCTGCCGAGCTGCTTGAGCTGCTCGATGGCGGCAGGGCGGTAGACGTCCGCGGCCACCAAGAGGGGACGGTCGCCGCCGTGCCGCATGTGGACGGCGATCTTGGCCGCCGTCGTGGTTTTGCCTGAGCCCTGAAGGCCGACGAGCATGATGATCGTGGGTGGCTGGGACGCCCGCTGTATACGCGGCGCCTCGCCGCCCAGGAGATCGATCAATTCCTCGTTGATGATGTTGATGATCTTTTGCGTGGGATTGATGGCGCGGACGACTTCGTTGCTGAGGCCACGCGCTTTGACGGCCTTGATGAAGTCCCGCGCGACCTTGTAGTTGACGTCGGCCTCGAGCAAGGCGAGGCGGACCTCACGCAGGGCCTCATCGAGGTCCTTTTCGGTCAAGGTGCCGCGGCGGCCGAGCTTGCCGAAGACGCCGCCTAGCTTGTCGGTCAGGTTTTCGAACATGGGATCAGTTTAGGCTCCCGAGGCGGGTCTTGGCCCTGCCCCGCAAGGCCGAGGCAATCGATGTGGTGGGACGCCGTGCTTCGTTTACAGCGACGCCCCGACCTTGGCAGCGAGGTCGCCGACGCGGACGGAGTACGCCCACTCGTTGTCGTACCAGGAGACCACCTTCACCTGGGTGCCATTGAGGACCATGGTGCTGAGGGCGTCGATTACGGAGCTGTAGGGGCTGCCCCGGAAGTCGCTGGAGACGAGGGGCTCCTCTTCGTAGTCGATGATGCCAAAGAGCGGACCCTCGCGGTCCTCGGCGGCCTTCTTGAAGGCGGCGTTGATCTCCTCGACGGAGGTGGCGCGCTCGGCGTCGATGACCAGATCGACGACGGAGACGGTGGTCGTGGGCACCCGGTAGGCCATGCCGTTGAGCTTGCCATCGAGGTGGGGCAGGACGCGGCCCACGGCCCGAGCGGCCCCGGTGCTGGTGGGGATGATGTTGGCGCCGGCGGCGCGGGCGCGCCGCAGGTCTGAGTGCACGGTGTCCAGGATGGACTGGTCGTTGGTGTACGCGTGGATCGTGGACATGATCCCGCTTTTGATGCCCACGGTCTCGTCCAGGACCTTGACGACGGGAGCGAGGCAGTTTGTGGTGCAGGACGCGTTCGAGATCACGTGATGCTTCGCGGGGTCGTAGGCGTCGTCGTTGACGCCCAGGACGACCGTAAGGTCCTCATTGCTGGCGGGGGCGGAGATGATGACTTTCTTGGGCCCGTTGGCCAGGTGGCCCTTGGCGATCTCACCGTTGGTGAAGAAGCCCGTCGACTCCACCACGACCTGCACACCGTAGTCGCCCCAAGGGATCTTCGAGGGGTCGCGCTCGGACAGCACTTCGATGCGGTGCCCGTCGATGATGAGCGCGCTGTCTTCGACCTCCACCGTGCCGGGATAGCGGCCGTAGTTCGTGTCGTACTTGAACAGGTGGGCGTTGGTCGCCGTGTCCGTGAGGTCGTTGACCGCCACGACATCGAGGTCGTTCTCGTGAAAGTCGAGGATTCCCTTGAGTACCTGACGGCCGATCCGGCCGAAGCCGTTGATCCCGATTTTGGTGACCATATCCATTCACCCCTTCTGGTGGAAGGTTCCCAGACCCACAGCGTGCGGGCAATCGCCCGGAATGCTAGAGCAGCAGCGACTTGGGTGCGCCGCCCGGCTGTCTGCGGAATTGATGCACAAGCATGCGCTGGCGGCCGGCGCGCTTGAGCCACTCCACGCGGCAGCGGTCGGGGGCGTCCAGGAGCGTGGCGGCGCGGCGGTGAAGGTCGTGGTAGGCGGCGCGGTGGTCTGCATCAACCGCGAACAGGTCGCGGCCGATGGCGAAGCGGGTCTGTCGATCCTGGATCACGATCTGCCAGCCGAATAAGAGTTGGCCCCAACCGAAGTGGAATGCGCGATCGCCCCAGTTGAGCGCGATCTTCTTGCGGTTCGACTCGGGCGCCACGAGCAGCGCGGAGGCTCCGAAGTGGGGGCGCGCAAGCTCGCTCGCCGCGCGATAGATCGCGGAGAGCGTCTCGCTCTGCGCGATCTGCTGGCCCGCCATGTATTGCCCCAGACCGACGTCTGTGGCGCCGAGTTCAATGTCTGGTTCGAACGCCTCACGCAGCCAGGCCTCGTAGTCGGCCTGTTCGCTGCCGACCACGGCCTGCTCCGCGCCAAGCCACTCCAATGAGGCGCGGATCAGGGGTGGCCCCGAGCTGTAGGCGCCCCATGCCGTCATGCGCAGCAGGTCGAGGCCGGTCGTGTAAATGCGCGACCAGAGCAGCAAGGCCGACGCGTAGCGCTGGTTGCGAAAGCTCGAGGGGTAGGACTGCTCCACGATCCGTCGCTGGAGGGTGAAGGCCTCGATCAGCCAGTCCATCTCCGCACGTAGGGCGAACGAGGTTTCACGGTAAGCGTCGCGGACTTGGGCGGGTTCGCTGTCGGACGGCTTGGGCAAGGTGGGGTCTTGGGGCGGAAACGTGATGGGGGAGACGCGCTGTGGCGGCGGATCGCCCTGGGTCAGGTGTCCCGGACTCACAATGGGTCCTTGCCGGTCGTCGCCAGGTTCGACCGGGCGTCGTCCGACGGCGTGATAGCCGATCGGAGGAACGCTTGCAGCCGTGTCTGTTGCGCGTCGATGAAGGCTCGGTCGGGATGCCAGCGCCAGAACTCGCGCACGGCCTCCAAGGTTGACCAGATCGATCCTCCCTGCTCGCCAGCCTGGTGGATACAGCGCCGCGCGACGTCGTCCGCGGTCCATTGCAGCGGCCGTTTCCCATCTAGCGCCTGGGTCATCATGGTGATGGCGCGAAACCAACGGTCGATCGTGTCGAACGGCGTTTTCTGGTCCTGGAGGTGCGCGCGCAAAGCTTGCACCTCCGGCATGTCGGCGGCGCGTGGTGGGGCGCGGTCGGGGGTGGGGACCGCCTGGGGACCGTCGTCGTCGGGCAGGCCATCGAGGGCGTCCTGGAGCTGGGACGGATCGATCTTGCGCAGGCGCATGTAGAGCGGCTGCCCGGTTGTCTCGCCGGACCACCAGTCCGCCACTAAATCGCCCGACCTCTCTTGGACCACGTCCGGCTCCGGCTCCGTCAGCGATTCACTCATCGATCCGGGGACCCTTCTTGACGCTGAAGCGCCTCCAGGACGGGATCGTCGGCGAGCCAGGACTGGAAGTCCGGGTGGGTGGCGAGATCGGGCAGCGCGCTTAACATCGCGCGGGCGTGAATCATGTCGTGCTTGCTCCAGCGCTGGAGCCAGAGCCGCAGCGGGATCAGGCCGGGTTCGCGGCGCTCGTCGCCGCTGTGGTGGATCTCACGGCGGAGGGCGGAGTCATCAAGCGCGGCGAGCAGATCGAGGCTGCGTTCGCGCAGGCCCGCCATTTCGCGGCGCAGGGTCTCGGGCGGATGTCCTGCGCGGCGAACGACCTGCTCTTCGTTCCAGGCGTCGCTGCCCAAGGCGCCCGGCTGCGGCGCGTCGTCGGCCGGTTGGAGGTAGGCGATCAGGACTTGGTCATAGGACGCGATGTGGGCGATGTGGTCGCCGACGGTCCAGCCCCCCTCAGCGGTGGGTTGATCGAGCTTGGCGCCGCGGCAGAGCACACAGAGTGCGTCGAACATGGCCCGGTTCGCGTCTAACTCGTCGAGTAGGTTGGCGATGACCGCCGGGACCTGATCACGCATTGGCCTTCCGCCTCCAAGCGCCTGTGAGTGGCGTCAGGCGTCCGCCAGCCGCGCTGCTTGGGGGATCGCGGCTGGCCCTGGGTACAAGGCATTGTCGCCCAACTCCTCTTCGATGCGGAGGAGACGGTTGTATTTCGCGACGCGCTCCGAGCGGGCGGGGGCGCCAGCCTTGATCAGCCCGCTGTTCGTGGCGACGGCCAGGTCCGCGATAGTGGTGTCTTCAGTCTCCCCGGAGCGATGGCTGATCACCGTGCTCCAGCCCGCGCGGTGAGCCAGGGCGATGGCGCGCAGCGCCTCCGTCAGGGTGCCGATCTGATTGACCTTGATGAGGATGCTGTTCGCACTGTGCTGCGCGATGCCACGCGCCAGCCGCTCCGGGTTGGTGACCAGGAGATCGTCGCCCACGATCTGCGCGCGGTCGCCGACGGCGGCAGTGAGCTCGGCCCAGCCGTCCCAATCGTCCTCGGCCATGCCGTCTTCCAATGAGACGATGGGGTAGCGCTCGACCCAGCCTTGCCAGAGTTCGACCAGCTCGCTCGCGTCGAGGCTTCGATTCTCGGATTGCAGGGTGTAGCGGCCGTCCTCGTAGAGCTCGGTCATGGCGGGATCAAGCGCGAGCGCGATGTCGGGTCCGGGCCGGTATCCTGCGCCCTCGATCGCTTCGAGGATGACCTCGATGGCGGCCTCGTTGGTGGGCAGGCTAGGAGCGAAGCCACCCTCGTCCCCGATCCCGGTCGAGAGGCCGCGTTCGGCCAAGGTCGACTTCAAGGTCTGGTAGACCTCGCTGATCATGCGCAGCCCCTCGCGGAACGTCGTGGCGCCCAGCGGCATCACCATGAACTCCTGGAAGTCGGTGCTTTCGCGGGCGTGCTTGCCTCCGTTGAGAATGTTCGCCATGGGGACGGGCAGGGTGCGGGCCATCGGTCCGCCGAGATAGGCGTAGAGCGGCTGGCCCAGTTCACTGGTGGCGGCGTGCGCGGCCGCCAGGGAGACGCCGAGAATGGCGTTCGCGCCGAGGCGCTCTTTGTTGGCGGTACCGTCCAGTTCGATCAGTGACTCGTCGATGCCGACCTGATCGGACGCATCGCGGCCGACGAGCAGATCCCGAATCTCGCTGTTCACCGCCGCGACGGCTTCGAGTACCCCCTTGCCGCCGTAACGGCCGGCATCGCCGTCGCGCCGCTCGACGGCTTCGTGTGCGCCCGTGCTCGCGCCGGAGGGCACGATCGCGCGTCCGCTGACCCCGTCGATCAACGTGATCTCGGCCTCAACGGTAGGGTTGCCGCGAGAGTCAAGGATCTCCCGCGCCGCGACTTCAACGATCTCCATGGGTCCGCCGCCACTCCCTTCCGAGGGGAAACGAAAGGCCGCTCCAATCGTAGGAGCGGCCATGGGCACGAACAATCGGCGGCGGCTCCGAGCGCCTCAGCGGGCGCGCGGATGGGCCTTGTCGTAGACGCGGCGGACGTGATCGTTCGTGAGCTGGGTGTAGACCTGCGTCGTGGAAATGTTGGCGTGCCCCAGCAGTTCCTGGACGCTGCGCAAGGGCGCACCGCCGCGCAGCATGTGCGTGGCGAAGGAGTGGCGCAGGGTGTGCGGGGTGACGTCGCTCGAGATCTGTGCCTGTCGGGCGTAGTTCTTGAGGATCAGCCAGAAGCCCTGGCGCGTCAGCCGCTCGCCTCGGCGGTTGATGAAGAGCGCCTTTTCGCGCCGGGAGCGGGCCAGCTCCGGCCGCGCCTCTTGGAGGTAGATGCGCAGGGCGTGTACCGCCTGATCGTGAATGGGGATCAGGCGTTCCTTGCCGCCCTTGCCCTTGCAACGGACGGTGGCTTTGTTCTGATGCAGCTCGATGCTGTCGAGGTCCAGCGAGACCAACTCGCTGACCCGCATGCCGGTGGCGTAGAGCAGCTCCAGCATCGCCTTATCGCGCTTGGCCTCCGGGGTGGAGCGCTTGCGCGGCTGTTCCAGCAACTCGTCGACCTCGCGCACGGTGAGCGCCTTGGGCAGCGTCTTGCCGACACGAGGGGAGGAGAGGGACTCGGTGGGGTCGGACGGGACTAGCCCTTCAGCGGTGAGATAGTTGAAGAAGCTTTTGACGGCGGCGACCTTGCGGGCGACGGTCGCGTCGGCGTAGTCCTTGTCGCGCAGATGCTGCACGTAGCCTTGGAGGACGGCGGGGTTGACGTCGCACCATTCGGCCTGCGTGCCGTTGGAACACGTCGTATGGACGAACTGCCGGAACTGTTCCAGATCGTTACGGTAGGCCGAGATCGTGTTTGCGGCGGAACCCTTCTCCACGGACATAAAAGTCAGGAAATGCTTGACCTGCGTATCCATGAACGGGGTCCTCAATCGGTGATGAGATTCAACGTGTTGGGCGGAATCATAGGTGCCGGGAATTTCCCGTCACAGCCGATCCGCACCGCCTTTCCACGTTGTCCACGGCTAATCCTCAGAATTCGTGGCCAGATATGGAAAGGCCCGGCTGAGCATCTCATTGGTTCGCCTGCTGTTCACGTCGTGGCATCACCACATTCTCTCGAAATCCATGGCTCTCTCCGCCCGAGCAGTGAGGGCCCAACGGCCCAAACGGGGCTTCGCGGCGCCGCGCTACTCTACATAAAGATGGACGGTCGGTCGAACAGGAAGCCTAGAGCGCGGCCTGGACGGCTTTGGCGAGCTTCGGCGTCAGTCCGGGAGTGGCCGCGATCTCTTCGACGCTCGCGGCGCGAACGCCTTTGAGGGAGCCGAACTTCCGCAGTAACGCCTTCTTCTTCTTGGGGCCGATACCGCCCACCGTATCGAGGGGGCTGGAGAGGCTGCGCTTGCCGCGCAGGGTGCGGTGATAGGTGATGGCGAAGCGGTGCGCTTCGTCGCGGATGCGTTGGACGAGGTAGAGGCCCTGCGAGCGTCGGTCGAGGCGGATGGGGTCGCGCGAGTCGACGACGAATAGCTCCTCCTCGCGTTTCGCCAGGCCGGCTAGGGGGACATCGTCCACCCCCAGGTTGCGCAGTTGATCGTGAGCGGCCGAGAGTTGGCCCTTGCCTCCATCGACGATGACGAGATCGGGCAGGGCCTCCCAGCCCTCCTTGGAGCGCACGGCGACGGCGGCGTCCTCGGCGGCCTGCGCCGTCTCCTCCCAGCCGTTGTCTTCGACGGGCACCCCTTCCGCGTTGGGGCTGACGTCTTCGATGCGAAATTCGTGCGGGATCTCGCGCTGCTCGGGCGTCGCGGGCTCCCGGTCGCGCTGTGCCTGGCGCTCCTTGGCCAGGCGCGTGAAGCGCCGTCGCAGCACCTCGGCCATCGAGGCGAAGTCGTTCGGTCCCTCCACGGTCCGGATCTTGAAGCGGCGGTACTCGCGAGGTGCGGGCTGTCCGTCAAGGAAGACGACCATACTGGCGACCGAATCTGAGCCTTGGATGTTGGAGATGTCGTAGCACTCGATGCGGCCCGGCGGGGCGGAGAGATTGAGGGCGTCTTCCAACTCGGAGAGGGCGGCGGTCGTCTTGCCCGCGTCGGCCATCCACTTCACGCGGTGCATCTGGAGCGACTCGCCGGCATTGGCACCGGCCATCTCCACCAGGCGCCGCTTCTCGCCACGCTCCGGCACGCGCACCTCCACGTGGGAGCCGCGCGTCGTGCTGAGCCACTGCTGAATCAGCTCGTGTTCCGCGATCTCGTGCGGCACGAGGATTAGGCGGGGGATGAGGGACGCGCTCTCGTAGAACTGTTTGAGGAACGAGCCCAGAACGTCGGCGGGGGTTTCATCCTTGGTCCCCGCCAGGACGAAGTCGTCGCGGCCGGTCATCTTCTGGCCGCGCACGAAGAAGACCTGGACCACGGCGTCGTCGCCGTCCTGGGCGATGCCGAAGACATCGATATCGGCCCGTTCGACTTGGGCCGTGACCTGCTCTTCGGTTACGCGCTCGACGGCCTTGAGCTGGTCGCGGATCTGGGCCGCTCGCTCGAAGTCCAGGCCCTCGGCGGCGGCGTGCATCTGGCGGCGCAGGTCGCGCAAGACGATGTCGGTGCGCCCGTCGAGGAAGAGGATGACGTTGTCGACGACCTCGCGGTACTCCTCCGGCGTGCAATAGGACGTGCAGGGGGCGATGCAGCGGTTGATGTAGTAGTCCAGACAAGGCCGGGGATCGGTTCCAGTGATCTGTTTCGTGCAAGAGCGCCAGGGGAAGAGCTTCTTGACGAGGTCCAGGGTCGTGCGGACGGAGCGGGCGTTGGCGTAGGGGCCGAAGTAGCGGGCACCGTCGCGCTCCACCCGTCGGGTGATGTAGACCCGGGGCCAGGCTTCGGTCACGTCGACTTTGAGAAACGGGTAGTGCTTGTCGTCCTTCAAACGCACGTTGAAGAGGGGCTGATGGCGCTTGCAGAGGGTGGCCTCCAGGTGCAAGGCCTCTTGCTCCGTATTGGTGACGATGTGCTCCAGCTCGGCGATCCGGCTCGCCAGGACGCGCGTCTTGCCCTCCAACGAGCGCGGGGAGCCGAAGTAGGAGCGCACGCGGGAGCGCAGATTAGCTGCCTTGCCTACATAAATGACGTCGCCCTTGGCGTTGCGGAAGAGATACACGCCGGGGCCGGTGGGCAGCGCCCTCACTTGGGGGGCGAGTTTGCTATGGAGGTCGGAGGTCGGAGTCATCGCCCCCTAACGATAGCTACCCAGCGGGGCTGGGGTGGTGCGAGAGCGGCCGGGTTGACGGGGCGTTGGTGAGCTACGCACTACTCGAAGGGGGGCGGATCTGGTCCTCCCATCGAGGACGATCGCGATGATCGGCGGGAACCGGCCCCTTCTCGCCGTTCTCCTGGCCCCCGAAGATATTTCGCCGCTCATTCCCTCTCCCGCGCGTGTCGATACTCCAGAGGCCACGGGCGGCGTTCCCAAGCGGTGCGTGGGCCTGCGGCGTGTTGGTACAGCTAAAGGATGGCGCGGTCCTCGCGAATGACTGTCAGCGTTTCGCCACGACGTCCGAATTTCCGATCGCTCCGCGCCCCGTGGCGGCGGGCGGACGGCCCACGATTCCGACCGTATGGCGCGGTTCTGGGCCTGGGCGCGATCGTCCTGCTGAACATGGCCAGCGTCTCGCTGATCCCCGATCTCCCGGACGGCATGTTGTGGGGGGCGTTTGCCGTGGTGACCGCGGTGGTCGCGTTCGGCCTTCGCCGTCACGTTCACGTCCGAGGCCAGCTCGCGAGGGCGCAGCGGCTGCTCACGACCACGAGCTCCGAGTTGCGGGAGTCGCACCGCCGTTTGGTCAGCCTGACAGCGATGGAGCGGCACAATCCGGGTGTGACGATCGTTTTTGACGAAGACAGGTCCGTGCGCAGATTCACCGGCCGGCAGGTCCTGGAGATCGGCGCCGGCGCCGATCTCACCGCCAAGGCGCGCCGCCAGATCCATGACGACGATTACGCGGAGATTGAGCGCTGTCTGACGCGCGCGGCATCGTCGCCTGAGTTGGAGCACCCGGTCAGCTTTCGTATGCGCAATGCGGAGGGGGCCTGGCTTCAGTTCGAGGGCACGGTCACGAACGCGCTGCGTGAGCCGGGGATTCAGGGCTTGCTTGTGCAGGCCGACGACGTGACCAACAGCCAGCGCTTGCTCTTCAAGCTCCGTGCGCAAGCGCTCTACGACCCAGTCACCGGCCTGCCGAATCGCAGCCACGTGATCGATTCATTGGAAGAGATGCTTGCCGTTCCGGAGCGGAAGTCGGTGGCGCTGCTGCTACTGGACCTGGACCGCTTCAAGCTAGTCAACGACACGTTGGGCCATGGCGCCGGCGATCAGTTGCTACGGACCATCGCGCGTCGCCTGGAGAATGTCGCGACGGACGGCCAAATGGTCGGCCGCCTGGGCGGCGATGAGTTTACGGTGCTGGTCGCCGTTGACACGATTGCGCAGGCCAAGAATCTCGCCGCGCAGATGTTGCAGGCGGTACGCATGCCGATTGAGCTGGAGGGGACGGAGACGATCATCGCGGCCAGCATCGGCATCGCGCTCGGAGTGGGCGCGGTGACCCAGGGCGAGCTGCTGCGCAAGGCGGACGCCGCGCTCTATCGGGCGAAGGCGCGGGGACGCGGCCAGTACGCGATTTTCGACGACGCGGAAGATCCGTACACCGTCGAGCGCTTGCGCTTTGAGGCAGAGTTGCGCCAGGCGGTGGAACGAGATCAATTGCGCCTGATCTACCAGCCTGAGGTGGACCTGCGCAGCGGGAAGGTCGTGGGGGTCGAGGCGTTGGTGCGCTGGGATCATCCAGAGCGTGGCATGCTGTCGCCCGCGGAGTTTGTGCCGCTGGCGGAGGAGACCGGGGAGATCTTGACGCTCGGTCGCTGGATCCTGGTAGAGGCCTGCCGGGAAGGAGCCCGCTGGGCGCGCATGCACCGCGAGACGTTCACGATCAGCGTCAACCTCTCCGCGCGGGAGTTCGAGGATCGCGGGTTGGTGTCTCGGGTGGCCAGCGCGTTGGAACGCTCCGGGCTGCGGGCTGAGTGTCTGCGGCTGGAGATTACCGAGACGGCGCTGCTGCGCGATAGCCCCGACGCGAACGCGACCTTGGCCGCTTTGAAGGACCTCGGCGTGCAGTTGGCGCTGGACGACTTCGGGATCGGCTACTCGTCGCTGAGCTACCTCAGCCGGTTGCCCGTGGATGTGGTCAAGATCGATCAGTCGTTCGTGGCGGAGATGACGGTCGATCCGCGGCAACGGGCGATCGTCAAGGCCGTGGTCACGCTGGCCCACGCATGCGGCGCGCAGCTTGTGGCCGAGGGGATCGAGACGCACGATCAACTCGCCGCGCTGCAGGAATGGGGCTGCCGCTCCGCGCAAGGCTTCTATTTCGCGGACGGGTTGAGCGGCGAAGAGATCACGAAGCTCGTGGTACAACGACAGCAGTTCCAGAACGCGGTGAATCCCCTGGGGGCGGCGCCGCCGGTCGAGGCGAGCAAGACCGCCGCCGAAACAGCCCAGTTCGACTCTGCCACCGGGCTGCCCGCGAAGGTGCTCTACGAAGACCGTCTGACGATCGCGCTCGCATTGGCCGAGCGCCGCAGTGAGGCGATCGGGATCGGACTCGTCTCGGTGCGGCGAACGGAGGGGGC
>JAPUIR010000022.1 GCA_027296805.1 Chloroflexota bacterium
GCGTCCAGCACACCCACGATGTCCGCCGCCAGCATCGCGCGGTCGTAGAGCCCCGCCGGCTTGTCCGACTGACCGAACCCCCGCGTGTCCGGCACAATCAAGCGATAGCGGTCCTCCAGCGCGGCAATCGTGTGGCGCCACTCGTACCACGTCTCCGGAAAGCCATGCAGCAGCACGACCGGCTCGCCCTCGGGCGGGCCCGCCGTGACGACATGCATCCGGATCCCGTTGCTTTCGACGAACTGATGCTCGACCACCGCCGCACCCCCCGTTCGCTATGACAGCGGTTACTTCTGTCCCGGTCGCGTCTCCGCGCCCTCGCCCGTGTACAACCCCGCGCCGGTCAGCTCTCGCCAGTGTGTGTGCGCCAGCGTGTGCATCGTGAAGACCGACTGCATCGCGGTCCACTGGCCCTGTGCGTCCAGCGTCTGGTTAATCGCCTCTTTGGTCATCTTGAGCCCGAACAGCGGCTTCTCAGCGATCTTGTTGGCCATCTCCTCAGTGAATGTGGAGAGTTCCTCGCGCGGCACCACGTGGTTGACCATCCCCACCCGGTGCGCCTCCTCCGCCGAGACCCAATCGCCCGTGTACAGCATCTCCCGCGCCTTGCGATGCCCCAGCTCCCAGGGGTGTGCGAAGTACTCCACGCCGGGAATGCCCCAGCCCACCACGAGGTCACGGAAGCGCGCGTCGTCGGAGGCGATAATCAGGTCGCACACCCAGGCCAGCATCAGCCCCCCCGCGATGCAGGCACCCTGCACCTCCGCGATCATCGGCTTGGGGATGTTGCGCCAACGGCGGCACATCTGGAGATAGATCTCCTCCTCTACCGCCATCGCGCCCTCCGCGCCTGGCAGCGTGTAGTTCTGATACGTGCCCACGCCGTGCAGCAGATCGCGTTGCTCGGGGCCGCTGCGCATGTCGTGCCCCGAGGAGAAATGGGGGCCCTCGCCGCTCAGGATGATGACCTTCACCTCGTCGTCCGAGTTGGCGCGATCGAACGCGTCGTTCAGGTCGTACGTCATCTGGATGTTCTGCGCGTTGCGCGCTTCCGGACGGTTCATCGCGACGCGCACAACCCCCGCCGACTGCTCGCGGTAGGTCACGGTGCTGAAGTCGTGGTCCCCCAAGGACATGGCGGCGCTTCCCCTCTGTGAGTGGCGGACAGGTTCTCTGCTGGCGGCGAGCAGGCTAGCATGGAGCCGCGCCGCCTGGCCCGTTCGCCTAGGCCGTGTGGCCCTCCCAATCGGATCACCTTTGAATCATCCAAGAGTTAAACACACGCACAGCCCACGCTGGAATCGACTAAACTGAGATCCGGGTGTTCGGACTCTTCCGGAATGCAGCGAGGCTGCCGTTTTGCCTGAAACCAAAACTGAGAGTTTGCGTGAATCGGTCCGGGTGACCGCGCATGATTTGAGCAACACGTTGAGCGTGCTCAATCTCACGATCGATCTGTTGGAGCGCGATCAGATGGACAACACCGCCGCCACGACCCAGATCCGCCAGCACATCCACGAAGCGTCGCGCCTGGTGGAGCGCCTGCAGCGCGAGGTGCGCAGCAGCGTCTAGACGCCCTCTCCCCCTTCGGCCGCACCGTCTCTGCCTTCGATCGATCCCCTAGACGACGACCGTCTCGCGATGCTCGCCGAACTCCTTCGACAGCGTGCCCATGATCTCGCCCACGGTGCATAAGGCGCTCGCGGCGTCGAGCAGATGCGGCATCGTGTTGGCCGTGGGGTCGGCGCAGGCGTTGGCCAGCTTCGCCAGCGCGGCCTGGGCCTCGTCGGCGTTGCGCTCCGCACGCGTCTGCCGCAGGCGCTCCAAGTGTCGGGCCTCGCCCTCCGGATCCATCTGCAAGATCGGAATCTCGACCGGCTCGTCCACCTGGTACGCGTTGATCCCCACGATCACGCGGTCGTGCGTCTCGATCTCGCGCTGGAAACGGTGCGCGGCGTCCGCGATCTCGCGCTGGAAGAAGCCCGCCTCGATCGCGGGCACAACCCCGCCCAGCGCCTCGATGCTGCGGAAGTACTCGTAGGCGTCCTTCTCGATCTCGTTGGTCAGCGTCTCCACGAAGTAGGACCCGCCCAGCGGATCGACCGTGTTGGTCACCCCGGACTCGTGCAGCACCACCTGCTGCGTGCGCAGAGCGAGCCGGGCCGCCTTCTCGCTGGGCAGCGCCAGCGCCTCGTCCATCGCATCCGTGTGCAGCGACTGCGTGCCGCCCATCGCCGCCGCCAGCGCCTGGATCGTCACCCGCATCAGGTTGACCTCCGGCTGGACACCGGTCAGCGAGACGCCGGCCGTCTGCGTGTGGAAGCGCATCCACCAGGAGCGCGGGCTCTTGGCGCCGAACGTCTCTTTCATCTCTCGCGCCCAGATCCGCCGCGCCGCGCGGAACTTCGCCACCTCTTCGAAGAAGTCGTTGTGGCTGTTGAAGAAGAACGACAAACGCGGCGCGAAGTCGTCCACGTCCATTCCGCGCTCCAGCGCCCAGCGCACGTACTCGAAGCCGTCTGCCAGGGTGAAGGCCAGCTCCTGCGCCGCCGTCGAGCCCGCCTCCCGGATGTGGTAGCCGCTCACGCTGACGCTGTTCCACTTCGGCATCTCCGCCGCCGCGAACTCGATCGTGTCCGTCACCAGCCGCATCGACGGCTTGGGCGGGAAACGGTACTCGTTCTGCGCGATGTACTCCTTGAGGATGTCGTTCTGCAGCGTGCCGCCCAGCTTCGCACGATCGATGCCGCGCTTCTCCGCCGCGGCGATGTACATCGCCCAGATCACCGAGGCCGGCGAGTTGATCGTCATCGACGTCGTGATCGTGTCCAGCGGCAGCCCGTCCAGCAGGATCTCCATGTCCGGCAAGGAGTCCACCGCGACGCCGCACTTGCCAAACTCGCCCTCGGACAGCGGATCGTCGTGGTCGTAGCCCATCAGCGTGGGCATGTCGAACGCGATGCTGAGGCCGGTCTGACCGTCGTCCAGCAACTGCTTGAAGCGCTGGTTCGTCTCCTCCGCGGAGCCGAAGCCCGCGAACATGCGCATCGTCCAGGGCCGCCCGCGGTAGCCGGTCGCATGGATCCCGCGCGTGAAGGGGTACTCGCCGGGGTTCCCCAGTTCGCGCTCGTAGTCAAAATCTTGGTCGTCCAGATCGGTCGGGCCGTAGAGCCGCTCGATCGGCCGCGACGAAACCGTCATGAACGGACCGGGCTGCTCACGCCCGGCTGCGTCCGTCTCCGCGTCCCAAGCCTGCCGCTTGGCCCGCAGCGCCCCGATCTTCTCCGCGTCGAACATAGGCTCCCCCCGGGGATCGTCGTCTTCGCACAAGTATATCGGGCGCCCGCGTCTGCCTCCGCCCCGCGCGTATGCCTCCCGCCTCGCGACGAGAGCTGCGAGAACGAGCCACGCCGACGAGAAGCGTATTGCTTTAAAAAAAGAAGGCCGCGGGTCCGCGGCCTTCTCTGTTCGTTTGACTGCCCTCGAACCCTGGAGCTGGATCCCGGCGGGCCTTGGCGGCACTCCGCGCGGACCACTCCTCGTTACCGAGGGTCCGGCCCTAAATCACCCGTTGCGGTGGCCGAACCCAGGGAGCAGGGCTGGAATCTGCACGATGAAGACTCCATAAAGTGCGTGAATCTTGGCTCGCATACGCTCTGCCCTTTCGCGATCAGACGGCGTCCAGTTCCCCGTCCGTCGGCCCATCGATCATTGCACCCCCCCGTCGGCATTCCCATCGGGGAGAGCCCC
>JAPUIR010000220.1 GCA_027296805.1 Chloroflexota bacterium
ACCTGGGCCGCACCGAGGCGTTGCTACCGGCTTCCGAGCAGATCCGGATGGAACGCTATCGCGCGGGGCAGCGCGTTCGGGTCTACGTGATCGAGGTGCAGAAGAGCAACAAGGGTCCCCAGATCATCGTCTCGCGCACCCACAAGAACCTGCTCCGCCGCCTCTTCGAGTTGGAAGTGCCAGAGGTGCACAAGGGGCTGGTGGAGATCAAGGCGATCGCCCGCGAGCCGGGGCATCGCACCAAAATCGCAGTGTACTCACGTCAGGAGGGGCTCGACCCGATCGGCGCCAGCGTGGGGATGCGTGGTTCGCGCATCCAAAACGTCGTCAATGAGCTCCAGGGGGAGCGCATCGATGTGGTCCTGTGGGACCCGGATCCCCGCAAGTTCGTCGCCAACGCGCTGAGCCCCGCTCAGGTCGTGGCCGCGCGGATCGACGTGGAGACAAATACGGCTGAGATCGCGGTGCCGGACGCACAACTCACGCTCGCGATCGGTAAGCAGGGCCAGAACGCCCGGCTCGCCGCGCGCCTGACAGGGCTGCGTATCGACATCAAGCCGCAGACCCTGGCCGAGGAGCTGAAAGAACAGGGACTGGGGCCATTCGCAGAGGCTCCGGAGCCCGAGATCGCGGTGGTGGAGCCCGAGCCCGAACCTCTGGCAGCGGCGCCCGAGCAGGAGGAAGCGGAGGTCGCTGAGCCTACCGAAGCTGTAGCCGATGCCGCCCAGCCCGAAAAGCGGGACGACGCCTACGAGGACACGGGGAGCGAGGAGGCGGAGGACGAGGAGCTCGTGGCCGCGGCTGCCACTGTCGAAGTGGCGGATCGTGGCAGCGATGAGGGTCGCATCCGCTTCGCCGAAGACGTTCTGCGACGCCAGGAAGCGGAAGAACCGAAGGCCCCCAAGCGCCGCCGGCCGCGCTACGTCGAAACCGACGAGGGGCTGGAGGAAGATCCCTACGCCGAGTACCAGGATAAGTTCGGAGAAGACTAGGCTCAGGAAGGTTCGGAGCCACACCCACGATGTCCGCCGCGACACGGCTCACCGACAAAACCACCACGGCCCGCCGTGCGCCGCTGCGAACCTGTATCTCGTGCCGGTTGCAAGGTTCCAAACGCGACTTCATTCGGATCGTGCGTACGCCTGAGGGAGCGGTGCGGGCGGACCCGGGCGGCAAAGGCCATGGCCGCGGCGCGTATCTTGGTCCCGTCCAGCATTGCTGGCGGGAGGCGCTGGACCAGCAGCGGCTGAACCACGCACTCCGCACGACGCTGAGCGATTCCGATCGCCAGCAGATCGAGGCTTTCATCGCGGGCCTGCCGCAGGACCCGTGCCCGAACCAGACTTCCCTGCCCGGAAATGAGGCACCATGACGACTGACGCGGGTACTCAGATCGAGCTCCCTCGCACGCTCACAGTGCGGGAGCTCGCCGACCTCCTGAACGACACGCCGGTCAACGTGATCAAGGTCCTGATGACGAACGGGATCATGGCCGACGTGACCAAGACGATCGACTTCGACACTGCAGCCGTGGTCGCTGTCGACATGGGCTTCGACCCCCTGGAGAGCGCCTCCGATGTGGTGGTGGAGGCCGAGGCGCCCAGCAGGGTCAACGTCTTCGCGCAGATCGACGAGGAGGAGGACGACCCCGCCAGCCTGCAGCCGCGTGCGCCGGTGGTCGCGATGCTGGGCCACGTCGACCACGGCAAAACCAGCCTGCTGGACGCTATCCGCGACGAGAATGTGGCGGAGGGCGAGGCGGGTGGCATTACCCAGGCGATCGGCGCCTACCAGGCCATCGTCGATGGCAAGCTGATTACATTCCTCGACACCCCGGGCCACGAAGCCTTCACAGAGATGCGGGCGCGGGGGGCCCAGGCGACCGATATCGCCGTGCTCGTCGTCGCCGCGAACGACGGCGTAATGCCGCAGACGCGGGAGGCGATCGACCACATCCAGGCGGCGGGCGTGCCCATGGTGATCGCGCTCAACAAGATGGATATCGACAACGCGGACCCCACGCGGGTCAAGACCCAGCTCACCGAGATGGAGGTCGTGATCGAGGAGTTCGGTGGCGACACTCCCCTGGTCGAGGTTTCCGCCACCACCCGGGACGGAATCCCCAGTCTGCTCGAGACAGTGCTCTTGGTGGCGGAGTTGCAGGACAAGAAGGCGAACCCGGATCGTGCGGCGTCCGGCGTCGTGCTGGAGGCCGAACTCGATCCGAGGCAAGGCGCTCGCACCACCCTGCTCATCCAGCGCGGCACGCTGCGGATTGGCGACGCCATCCTGGCCGGGGAGACCTGGGGCAAGATCAAGGCGATGTTCGACTCGCAGGGCGAGCGCCTGAAGGAGGCCGGACCGGCGGTGCCGGTGGCGGTCCTCGGCATGCAAGGCGTCGCGCGGGCGGGGGATCGCTTCCTCGTGGCCGCAAGCGACAAGGAAGCGAAGCGAACCTACGAGGAGAGCAAGCGCAGCCGGGAAGCGGCCGAGGCGAAGTTACAACACGCCGCCAGCCTGGACGCGCTGTTCGGCGAGATCACCACCGGCGAGATCAGCGAGCTCAACTTGGTGCTCAAGACGGATGTCGACGGGAGCGTGGAACCGCTGCGCCAAAGCTTGGAGCGACTCTCGAACGAAGAGGTACACGTCAAGGTGATCCATGCGGCGCCAGGCGGCGTCTCCGAGGCGGACGTCAATCTCGCCCTCGCCGCCACCGGCATCGTGCTCGCCTTCAACACAAACACGGCGCCCGGCGCGAATAAGCTCGCGACGGCGGAGGGGATCGAGATCCGCCGCTTCGACATCATCTACGACCTGATCGAGACGGTGGAGGCGGCGATCGGCGGGCTCCTGGCGCCGGTGGAGGTGGAGATCATTGACGCTCACGCAGAGGTTTTGGAGATCTTCCCCATTCGCGGCGTCGGCAAGATCGCCGGCTCGCGCTGCGACGACGGCACAATCCGGCGCGATTCGTCGGCCAAGGTGATGCGCGGGGGTGAGGAGGTCGCGCGCGGGACCTTGTCCAGCCTGCGACGCTTCCAGGACGACGTGCAAGAGGTCCGCGCCGGGCAGGAGTTCGGTGTCGGCGTACAGGGTTTCGAGGACTTCGAGCCCGGCGACACGCTGGAGTTCTTCCACGTCGAGACACACAGCCGGATCGTCAAAGGCGGCCGCATCGAGACCGTCGAGGCTTAGCCGCGGCGCGGCTCGCTCGGCGCAGGAAACGGCTGGCTCCCCATGCCTCCCCGACGCATCGAACGCATCAACGACCTGCTACGGGAGGTCATCGCGGAGGTCGTGGCGCGCGAGCTCAAGGACCCACGCCTGGAGGGCAGCTTGATCTCGATCACGGAGGTGCGCGCCGCGGCCAATCTGCAGCGAGCCCGGGTGCTGGTCTCGGTCATGGGTACCGAGGAGCAGGCGGAAGAGGCGCTTGCCGCTCTGACGCGCTCAAGCGCCTTCGTCTGGCGCACGATCCGTCCCCGCCTGAATCTGCGCACAGTGCCCGAACTCCGCTTCGAACTGGACGACCGCATCGCGCAGGACCGCCACTTCCAGGATCTACTCAAGGACCTGGAGGGAGCGCCGGGCTTCTCTGAGGATGACGCGTCGTGAGCCGCCGCCGGGACGAGAACGCCCGCGCCGGCCTGTTCTTAATCGATAAGCCTGTCGGTCCGACATCGCACGACATCGTGCAGCTCGTGCGTCGCTGGACGGGGATTCGGCGCGTGGGCCATGGCGGGACCTTGGACCCGCTGGCGACGGGCCTGCTCCCAATCTTCACGGGTGGCGCCACCCGCCTGATCGAATATCTGAGCGTGCATCGCAAGAGCTACACGGCGACCGTGCGCCTGGGCCAGGCCACGGACACCGATGATTCGGAAGGCGTCGTGATCGCCGAAGGCCCGGTGCCGGAGCTCAGCGCGGAGGAGCTGGATCGCGCGTTGGCCCCTTTCCTGGGCGAGCAAGAGCAGGTGCCACCGGTCTACAGCGCGGTGAAGGTAAACGGTGTGGCCGCGCACCGCGCTGCTCGCAGGGGCGAGCCCGTCGAGCGGGCGCCACGCCGCATCACGGTTCACACGTTGGAGAGCGAGGGCTGGGAGTCGCCGTTGCTCAAGCTGCGCATGACCGTCGGATCGGGAACCTACGTGCGAGCTCTCGCACGGGACTTGGGCGAAGCGCTGGGCTGCGGCGCACACGTCGTGGAGATGCGTCGGATGGCGATCGGGCCAGTTCAGGCCGACGACGCCCACACGCCCGACGCGTTGGCGGACGCCGCCGAGGAGGACGCGATCTGGAACCTCGCCAGCGAGCCGCGCGTCTTCTTCGCGCACTGGCCGCGCGTCGTGGTGACTGAAGATCAACGTCGGACGTTGCTCCACGGCCAAGCGATCTGGGCGGCCTCGCATGCGGACCAACAACACATGCTCGCCCTGGGCAGAGACGACGAACTGATCGCGGTGCTTAGCCCCGACAGGGAGGCAAGCGGACGCTGGCAGCCGATCAAGGTCATGGCTCGCCAGCGTCGTTAGCGTCCCGCAGCGCGAACAGCAAGACCAGGGACTCCGCCTCCGCCTGCAGGGAATAGACGGCCTCGGCGGGCAGCAGCACGCCTTCGCCCTGGCTGAGCGTCGCATCGTCGTCGGCGACGCCAACCTTGACCCGGCCGCGCGCCACGATCAGCGCCGCCGCGCTCGCGGTGCGGCGGTTGAGCATGACCCGTCCTTCGCTGAGGTTGAGGCCCTCCGCGTCGACGTGCGACTCGGCATCAGGTTCCACGCCCAGCGTCGACGCCCGGATGCGCCGGAGCGGCATGACGGTCTACGCGATACCGTGCTGCGCGAGGAAGTCCATCACGTCCTGCACGGTTCCCAGCTTTTCGGCGTCGCCCTCGGTGACCTCCAATTCGCCGTCCTCGCTGGAGAACTCTTCCTCGATCGCGATCGTGAGATCGACCAGATCGAGGGAATCAGCGTTGAGATCATCGATCAGGTGCGCCTCAGAGGTGATCTGGTCGAGAGGTACCCGCAACTGCTCCGCGATCAGTGCGTGGACCCGTTCTTGAACGCTGCTCACGTGCACAACTCCCTATGCCCGCGGTGGGCGGCTGCGCGCTCCCGCCAAGTACGGTAAGGCTATCGGTCGAGCTTGCCCAAAGCGACAACCGCGTTCTGTCCACCGAAGCCAAAGCCGTTCGCCAGGGCCACCTTGGCTTGGCTGCGTCGCGCGGTGTTGGGCACGTAGTCCAAATCGCATTCCGGATCCGGTGTGTGCAGGTTGATCGTGGGCGGCAGCTCGCCGTGATGGAGCGCCAGAGCGGTGGCGGCCAGCGAAAGCGCGCCCGCCGCGCCCATCAGATGGCCCGTCATGCTCTTGGGTGAGCTGACCGCCAGGCGACCGGCATGCTCGCCGAAGACGGTCTTGATCGCGATCGTCTCGGCGAGGTCGTTCAGTTGCGTGCTGGTTCCGTGCGCGCAGATGTAGTCGACCTCCGGCGGTTCCAGGCCAGCATCGTCCAGCGCCAGTCGCATCGCTCGCGCGGCCCCAATCCCCTCGGGCTGCGGCCGAGTGATGTGATAAGCGTCCGCGCTGCGACCCGCGCCCAGCACTTCGGCATAGATGCGCGCGCCGCGCCGCTCGGCGCTCTCCAAGGACTCCAGCAAGCAGACCACCGCGCCCTCGCCAAAGACGAAGCCGTTGCGGGTTTGGTCGAAGGGGCGGGACGCGCCCGGGGGGTTGTCGTTGTCGCGCGAGAGAGCGTGCATGTTGGCGAGCCCGGCGATGCCCAGCACCGAGATGTTCGACTCCGTGCCGCCGCTGAAGGCCAGGTCGGCCTCGTTGAGGCGCATCATCACGCTGGCGTCCTGGAAGGCGTAGATGGAGCTGGCGCAGGCGGCCGCGCTGGTCACCGCGGGGCCGCCCAGCCCCAACTCGATCGAGACCTGGCACGAGGCCATGTTCATCGCCATGAGGGGGACGAAAAACGGGCTGACGCGGCCGGAGCCGCGGCGGGCCATCGTCTCGGTCGCCGTGGCGATAGTGGTCACGCCACCACCTCCGCTGTTGATGACGGCGGCGACACGGTCGCGGTCGACGTCGCCCAGATCGAGGCCCGAGTCGTCCAAGGCGAGCCGCGCGGCCACCACCGCCATTTGGGCGAAGCGCGCCATGCGCTTGGCGGCCTTGGGCTCGATGCGGGATTCAGGGTCGAAGTCCAGTACCTCAGCGGCGATCTGGACTTTCTCCGCGCTCGGATCGTAGGCCTGAATGCGCTCGACGCCGGAGCGGCCGTTACGCAGGCTGTCCCAAAAAGCATCCACGCCGATGCCGATCGGGGTGACCGGCCCGATACCTGTGATCACGACGCGTTGGTTGAGGCGGGAGGTATCGATCACTCAGTCCAGCGCTTGAGGAGAACGGCGGCGTTATGGCCGCCTAATCCTACCGAGAGGGACAGAGCGGATTCCAGTTCGACCTTGCGCGCCTCATTGGGCACGCAGTCCAGATCGCAATCCGGGTCCGGCGTCTCATAGTTGAGCGTGGGTGGGATCAGACCATCGCGCAGGGCCATGGCGGCGACGCTGATCTCGAGAGCGCCGCTGGCGCCCATCATGTGGCCGGTGGCCGCCTTGATCGAGGAGACGAGCATGTTCTCGGCGTGTGAGCCAAAGGCCTGCTTGACCGCGGCGATCTCCATCTTGTCGCCCAGCTTGGTGCCGGTGCCGTGCATGTTGACGTAGCCCACCTGCGCACGATCGATCGGCGCCTGGCAGAACGCCTGCTCCATGGCGTTGAGCACGCCGCGGCCGGTCCCCTCGGGCTGGGCCATGTCGTAGGCGTCATTGCTGCTGCCGCTGCCAACGACCTCGGCGTAGATCGATGCTCCGCGTTGGAGGGCGGAATCCAGGTCCTCCAGGAGGAGCGCCGCGCCCCCTTCGCCCGGCACGAAGCCGCTGCGGTTGAGGTCGAACGGGCGACAGGATTCGCTGACAGGCTCGGAGGGCGTGGCCAGAACGCGCATCGCCTCGAAGCAGCCGTGGAAGAGGGGCAGAATGACGGCCTCGGATCCGCCGGCGATGATCGCGTCGGCCTTGCCCGCCTGGATCTGGAGCATGCCATCGGCGACGGCGTTGGCGCCACTGGCACAAGCGCTGGAGGGCGAGTAATTCGGTCCCGTGGCGCCACTCTCGATCGCGATGAACCCGCTCGCCGCGTCCACGATCATGTTGGGCATGAAGAACGGCGAGAGCCGCCGCGGGCCCTTCTCCGTGAGGACGTCGTACCACTTCAACACCGTCTCCAGGCCGCCGCCGCCCGATCCGACGATCACCCCTACGCGATGGCGGTTGTCGTCCGTGATCTCCAAGCCCGCGTCGGTCAGGGCTTCGCGGGCGGAGACCACGGCGTACTGCACATTGCGGTCCATGTGCTTGAGGGCTTTGGGTGCGATGAACTCCTCGGGGTCGAAATCGTTGATCTCCGCGGAGAGCGGAACCTTGAATTCGGAGGCGTCGAAGCGGGTGATGTAACCCACGCCGGTTTCGCCGGCGACCAAGTTGCGCCAGACCGTGGGCATGTCGTTGCCGACGGGACAGACCGCGCCAAGACCGGTGATCACTACGCGACGCGTCATAGGCGCTCCGCGCCGGAAGGGGGCGTCACTTGGGTATGCCGTCACTCATGTCAGGATAGTCGCGGGTGGCGAGCCCCGCATCGTCGTCGGAGATGGGGAAGGTCCAGGCCGTCTTCGCGATCCGACGCACCAGCTTGGTGAGCACGTCGCCCGGGCCGGCCTCGACGAACAGTCCGGCTCCGCTGTGCACCATGCGCTTGACGCTGCTGTTCCAGTCCACAGGCCGCAAGAGCGCCGTATCGAGCTCTTCGATGATGGCTTTGCGCGATTCGATCAGGTGGGCGCTGAAATTACTGATCACCGGCACCTGGGGGTCGACCCAGGGCATCGCGTCCACGGCCTGCCGGAACTGGGCCTGCGCTTCGTCCATGAGGGGGGAGTGCGAGGCGATGGAGATGGGCAAACGGACCACCCGCCGTGCGCCGCTGCGCTCGGCCAGATGCATCACGCGGCGTAGCGCGGACTCTTCGCCCGAGACCACCGTGTGGCCGGGACCGTTTTCGTTGGCGACGACCACTGTGCCCTCGACGGACGCTTCGCCGACGATCGTGCGCAGCACGCGGTCCCGCAGCCCGATGATCGAAGCCATGCCACCCGGGCGCCTCTGGTCGGCCTCGTTCATGAGGCGTCCCCGCTCGCGCACGAGCCGCAGGCCGTTCTCAAAGTCGAGGGCATTGGCTGCGACCAAAGCGGTGATCTGGCCCATGCTGTGTCCGGCCATCGCGACCGGATCGATCACTCGGCCGTGCGCGGTCCATTGCTCCCGCAGAGCGTCCCACCAGGCGATGCTGGCGGTGTAGATGGCCGGCTGGGAGTAGGCCGTGTTGTCGAGGTCGCTCTCCGGCCCTTCTTCAATGAGCTTGAGGAGGTCGTAGCCGAGGATCTTGGAGGCGGCGCTGAAGCGCTGCTCGCCGTCCGGATGGATCGCGAGGACTTTGCTGGCCATGCCGATCGATTGCGATCCCTGTCCAGGGAACACAACCGCGACCTTCAGGGTCTCGTCCGGCTCGGGGGTGTTCGAGCGGCGCTCCGTGGTCACCAGATGGCCTGCCCTGTCTTTTGGGGGGAGTCCGTAGCGAAGACGGCGGCACTCGGGCCGCCGTTACCCGGGACCGTACCACGCCGGGATTGCCCCACAACGCGGCTTCCTCACAATTCTATAGCGTCAATCGAAGCGACTAATACGTCGTGGTAAACCATCGATCTGTAGTCGGGGGCGTGAGGGGTGCCGCCTGAAGCCATGGCTGCCGTGCCCTAGGCCATGACCAGGCCGCCATCGACGTGGAACACCTGCCCCGTGATGTATTGCGCCCGATCGCTCGCGAGGAAGGCCACCAGCGGCGCGACATCCTCCGGTTCGCCAAGCCGCTGGAGCGCGATCTGCCCCATGATCAGCTCCACCGCTTCCTCGGAGAGGTCCGCAGTGATATCCGTCTTGATGAAGCCGGGCGCCACCAGGTTGACGGTTATGTTGCGGCTGCCGACCTCCTTCGCCATTGCCTTGGTCAACCCTCCCAAGCCCGCTTTGGCGGCGGCGTAGTTGGCTTGCCCCGGGTTGCCCATCGATCCGATCACCGAGCCCACGTTGACGATACGACCCCAGCGGCTGCGGATCATGGCGCGCAGGCAGGCCCGGCTGACCGCGAAGGGGCCCTTGAGGTCGGTGTTGATCACGGCGTCCCAGTCGTCGTCCTTCATCCGCATGACGAGAGCGTCGCGCGTGATCCCGGCGTTGTTCACCAGGATGTCGGGGGCATCGAGCGCGTCGCTGACCTCTTTGACCATGGCGCCCACCGCGGCCACGTCCGCGACGTCACATTGCACGATGTGGGTGCGTACGTCGAAGGCCTGTGCCGCTTCCGCCACTTGGCGCGCGCCGCTCTCGCTGGAGCGGTAGTTGATAGCGATATCCGCGCCGTGAGCGGCCAGCTCGAGCGCGATCGCCCGCCCGATGCCCCGCGAGGCCCCGGTCACCAACGCGACGTGGCCCTGGAGGTCCCGGGGCACGGCGGGATCAGTGGTCATCGCGGGCACTTTGCGTCGGGCGTTGAGCGTGAATGTTCCAGCGAACGGTGGAGGCGGGGCCGGACCGTGGGCCGAATCATGCGCGCAGACAGGAGATGTGCGAGCTGAGCTGCGCGCTCACGACGACATCGCCGCCGTCGGTCCCGATCAAGTAGACGCCGTCCGGACCCAACTCCAGCACCCGGAAGCGGGTGTCGGGCTTGAGGTTCTTTTGGTCGCAGTACTCCAGGAGCGCGGTATCGTCCTCGATCGCCTCGGAGATGCGGGCGATCTCGCCCTCGTCGCCCACGCGGAGGGTCGACATCTGGGTCCAGTCGGTGTCGGCGCCGGCTGGGAAGTTCCCGGGGATCGGCGCGCCGTGTGGGCAGGTGGCGGGGTCGCCCAGGACGGCGGAGAGGCGCGCTTCGACGCGGTCGCTGATGGCATGCTCCAGGCGGTGCGCCTCCGCGTGCGCCGAGACCCAATCCAGGCCCAGCATGTCGACCAGGAAGCGCTCCGTGAGACGGTGGCGGCGGTTGATGCTGTCCGCGGCCTGCGTTCCAGATCCGGTCAGCGAGATGTGATGCGCGGCATCCACGGTTACCAGATCCTGTTTGCCCATGCGATCCAAGGTCTGCGAGACGGAAGCCGGAGAGACGCGCAGACGCTCGGCGAGGCGAGCGGCGCGCACGTCGCCCACCTCCACGCGCAGGGCGTCGATTGCTTGGAGATAGTCCTCGGTCGTCGGTGTGAGGGCGGCCATGAGCGCAAGTCTATCACCGGCCTTCGCCAGGTCCTGCCTGCGCGGATTGGCGGGGGTTGGCCGGTCTTGAAGTGTTCATCTGGCTGTAACCACCGTACCCGCAGGTGCGATCAGACTTGGCCCCATCAACTGGTCCCATGGCGACGCGTCTCCGTGCGCCCGCCGCAGCACTAGGGGTTCTCAATGATCGACACTGGGGATACCGCGTGGATGCTGACAGCAACCGCGCTGGTCTTACTCATGACTCCGGGGCTCGCCTTCTTCTACGGCGGGTT
>JAPUIR010000221.1 GCA_027296805.1 Chloroflexota bacterium
CGCATCTGCGGCACCCGCTGCGACTCGTAGCTCCACATGTACATCTGCATATCGTTCAGCTCGTCGCTGGCCGCCGCGGTGTAGCGCAGCCCCATCTGCTGCAGCGGATCGCCCGGCTGCGCCACACCGCTCTTCGGCGACGCGATCAGCGTCACCGACGGATGGTCGATCAAGTTCTCGCCCACGCCCGGCAGATCATGTACCACCTCGGCCCCCACCTCGCGCAGATGCTCCGCCGGCCCCACGCCCGACCGCAGCAGCAGAGGTGGCGTGTGCAACGTGCCGGCCGCCAGCACGATCTCCTTGCCCCGCACCCGCTGCGTCCGACCGTCGTGCGCCACCTCCAGCCCCACCGCGCGACCATCCTCAATCACCACCCGCTCCACCAGACAGCCGGCTCGAATCGTCAGGTTCAGCCGTGGCCGCGCCGGGTTCAGATAACCGATCGCCGTCGACACCCGCATCCCCCCCGTACGATTCATCGCCCACGACCCCACCCCCGTCGACTCCGGCGTGTTGTGGTCGTCCGAGTCCGGGTGGCCGGCCTCCCGGCACGCCTCCCGGAACGCCGCCTGCAGAGGCGTCAGCTCCTCGTCCCGCCAGCGCACGATCGGGATCGGCCCACCGGAACCGTGGAAGTCCCCGCCCTGATCGCGATCGTCCTCCAGCTTGCGAAAAAACGGCAAGCACGACTCCCAGGACCAAGCCGGGTTCCCCAAGGCCGCCCACTCGTCGTAGTCCTCCGGCACCCCCCGGATCGCCACCATCCCGTTCACCGCCGACGACCCGCCCGTCACCTTGCCCCGTGCGTACGGCACCGCGCGCCCGCTCACCGCATTTCCCGACCAGTGCCAGTCGTGCGCGTCCAGCGACGCCATCGTCCCGTCGGTCAGATCCGTCGGCATCGTCGCCAGGTCGGGGTAGTCCGGGCCGGCCTCCAGCAGCAGCACCGAGCGCCCCGCGTCTTCGGTCAGCCGCGCCGCCAGCACCGCCCCCGCCGACCCAGCCCCCACCACGATCACGTCATACTCGTTCGACATCGACTCACTCCCTCCGCCCAGGCGGCCGCATCTCGCGACGGGCCTCGCGGGCCGCCGGTATCGTAGCGGTGGCCCGCGCAACGGACCCCCACCCCCAGACAGCCCCGAACCACCCCTAGATCACACCGGACTCCCGCAACGACGCCAGCTCCCCATCGCTCAACGACAACCGCTCCCGCAACACCTCGTCCGTATGCTGGCCCAACTTTGGAGCGGGCACCGTGATGTGCCCCGGCGTCCGCTCCAGCTTCCATACCACGCCTTGGAAGATCTGATCTAACCGCACCGACCCGGGCGACTCCAACTTCACCCCCGCGTCGCGCAGCGCCGCCATATTCGCGTCCGCCAACAGCATCGGCGGCGTCATCACGGGCGATGCCGGCACTCCCTCCGTCTGCAACGCCTCGCTCAGCTCAGCCGCATCCAACGACGACGTCCAACGCTCGATCGCCACGTCCAGCGCATCCTGATTCGTGAGCCGCTCCTCCATGTGTGCAAAGCGATCGTCGCGCAACTCCCCCGCCGCCTCCCCGGCCACCCCACGGAGCGCCAACCACTCGGCGTCATTGCGCGCCACGATCGCGATCCACGAGTCGTCCCCCGCCGTCCGGTACACACCATGGGGCGCGATCCCCGCCCGCCGGTTCCCTTGCGGCCCCGCCACCCGGCCGTTCAGCAGGTAGTCCATCAGCGGCTCCGCGATCCGCTGCATCGCGCATTCGCCCTGCGCCACATCAAGAAACTGCCCCTCCCCCGTTCGCTCGCGATACTCCAGCGCCGCCAGTACCGCCACGAACGCGTGCGCCGCCGACGTCGGATCGAGATCGGCCCGGTCTTCGCGCGGCTGCGGATCGTCTCGGTAGCCCTGCACGCTCTTGAGCCCGTACAGCGCCCCCAACGACGGCCCGTATGTGACCAGGTCGCGCCACGGCCCATCCGTCGCACCCGTCGCCGAGAGCGCCGCCATGATGATCCCCGGGTTGACCGCCCGCAGCGCCTCGTAGCCCAGCCCCAACGACGGCATCACCCGCGGCGCGAAATTCTCCACGATCACGTCGCTCTCCGCCACCAGCCGCAGATAGATTGCCCGTCCACGCTCCGACGCCAGGTCCAGCGTGATCGAGCGCTTGTTGCGCTCCCACCCGTGGTACCCCTCTGGGTCGTCCGCCGTCGCGTCTTCCGCCCCTTGCAACGCCTTCGACGCCGACACGCCCCCCATGTCGATCCCCGTGCTGCGGCTGGGCGACTGCACCTTCACCACATCCGCTCCCATCTCAGCCAACATCTGCGCCAGTAGCGGCCCCGCCCAGACGTGCCCGTGATCGAGCACCCGGATCCCGCTCAGGGGTCGCGCTCGCTCCCCGCTCGCCTCGCCTCGACGATCGTCGGGCACGCGAGCGCGGGGCCACGGATCGACCAGCGCCTCCCCTCCGTCTGCATCCAACAAGGGCGCGGCTCCCTGCAACGACCAGGGCGTGGCCGACAGCCGGTAAGGCGCTCCGGGCATCCGCACCGTGCCCGCTGTCGCGTGTTCCGTCTCTACGAAAAAGCCCCGGCTCGCGAGATGATCGGACTGCACCATGTCCGCCATCGACTGCACCGGCTGGAACGGAATCCGTTCCTTCTTGAACAACTCCCACAACTCCGCTTTGGAGCGATCCCGCAGCCAGGGGTGCCAGAGCGGATCCAGCTCGTCCTTCCACTGGAACGAGACCCACCGATTTTGCAACCGCTCGTCCTCGCCCCAGTCCGGATCCCCCATCAGCGCCACGAAGCGACGCCACTGCTCGTCGACCATCGTGATCACTTCGAAGTAGCCGTCCGCCACCGGCACCACCTGCCAGGGGTAGAACGCGTTCATGTGCACCCCAGCTCGGCCCCGGATCTGACCCCCGTAGACATAGAGCGGCAGCCCGCTACCGCCCAGAATCGAGCCCATGATCTCCTGAATCGACACCCAGACGTGCTGCCCCTTGCCGCTCGCCCGTCGCTCCCGGTGGGCCAACAGAGCCGCCGCGGCCCCGTGCACCCCACCTTGGAAGTCAGCCGCGCTGAACGGCAGCCAGAGCGGCGCGCGGTCCGCATCGCCGATGTAGTTCGGCAAACCCGAGGCCGCCGTCGCGGTCAGCGCCGTCCCTTCCCAGTCCGCTCGCGGAGTGCCGTGTCCAAACGGGGTGATTGCGCTCATCACCAACTCGGGGTGGTCGGCGCTGAGATCCTCGTACGTCAGCCCCCAACGACGTAAGTCAGACGCGCGGTGATTGTGCACCACGATGTCGGCCTCTCGCGCCAGCGCCCGCAACCGCTCCCGGCCCGTCTCCGATTCCAAGTCCAGCGCCACCGAGCGCTTGTTCGTATTCAGAAAGAGAAACAGCCCGCTCTTCTCCGGGTCCGACACATCCCCCGCGAACGGTCCGTGTCGCCGCGCGGAGTCGCCCTCCGGCGGCTCCACCTTGATCACGTCCGCGCCCAGATCGGCCAGCAGCTTCCCCGCGTACGCCGCCGAGATGAAGTCTCCCGTCTCGACGACGCGCAGCCCGTCCAGCGCCCGTGGTGTCATCGCGCCGCCTGATCGAGCCCGCTGCTCACCTCGAGGGACGGAACTTGGGCAGCGTCACTTCGGGTGTCACCGCCTCAAACACCACCTCCACCGCCATGTCGCATGCGATCGACTCCGGCTCACACTCCACCAGCGTCGAGTAGAGCCGCGGCCCTTCCGCCAGCTCGATCAGCGCGATCGTGTAGGGATACTCCTCCTCGAAGCCGGGGAAATAGCGCTGCCACATCTGCACCCACGACCAGACTTTCCCGCGCCCGCTCATCGCCTTCCAACTGAAGTCGTTCCCCAAGCATTCCGGACACGCCTCCGACGGTGGGAACCAGGCCCGCTCGCAGGCGTGGCAATACTGCATCATCAGCTCGCCTCGCTGCGTCCCTTCCCAGTAGGGCGTCGTTAGCTTCGTGATCGGCGGCAGCGGCTTGCCGTAATCGTTCTCAGAGCCAGAGTCGCTCATGGCCCCCTCCGCAGAATGTGCCCTGTCGCGACCGGAGCCGCGCAGGCGTACAACCCGATCTCCGCGCCAGCCACCTGTCGATCCTCGCACTCGCCGCGCAACTGCCGCACCGCCTCGACGTGCAGCGCCCAGCCCTGCATGTAGCTCTCGCTCGTGTGACCCCCGCCCGTGTTGATCGGCAGCTCGCCCTCCAGCGCGATCCGCTCCGGCGTGATCCAGTCCGCTCCCTCCCCGTGCCCCGCGAACCCCATCCCCTCCAGCGTGAACAGAATGCTGGGCGTGAAGTTGTCGTA
>JAPUIR010000222.1 GCA_027296805.1 Chloroflexota bacterium
TCGAGGCGCTCAACGCACAATCGAACGGCGGCGCCATGGCGGACGTCACCCTCGCCGACGTCTGTAGCGCGGTGCAGCAGCTCACCGAGCAGGTCGGCTCCCTTAAGGAAGAGGTCGCCGAGCTTCGTAGCCGCTAGCCGCAGACGCGGCAAATAGGGCAGACGCACAGCAAGAGCCGGCGCACCGACGGGCGGACCCGGGTCCGCCCGTTTTGCTGCCTCGCACAGTCCCCGGGAGGGTCCGCGCGCCGTGACCGAAGTCAGCGACTACGCCGCTGAGCTGGCAGTGGCCGAAGAGGCCGCTCGGCGAGCGGGCGTGATTCTCCAGCGCTTTGCCTCCGACGGCGTGCGCTACGGCTTCAAGCACAGCCCCGAGCGTGGCCGCGAGGTGGTCTCCGAGGCCGATCTAGAGGCCGACCGCGCCATCCACGAAACGATCGCCGCCGCCTTCCCCAGCGATGGCTACCTCTCCGAGGAGCAACCCGACGACGGCGCGCGGCTAGAGCATTCCCGCGTTTGGATCGTCGACCCGCTGGACGGCACGCGCGAGTTTCTCCAGGAGGTGCCCGAGTACGCCGTCTCCATCGGGCTCGTCGTCGATGGACGGCCCGTGCTGGGCGCCGTCTTCAATCCTGCTCGCGAGGAGCTGTTCGCCACCGCCATCGGCGATGGCCGTCTCGACGGCAAGCTCAACGACGCGGAGCGCCTCGCCGACACCGAAGTGCTCCTGGGCCGCGGCGAGTGGCAGTGGGGTGGCATCCCGCCCCTGCCGGAGGGCACCCAGGCACTCGTCGTCGGATCGATTGCGTATCGCATGGGGCTGCTGGCGACGGGGACTGGCGGCGTGCTCTTCACCGTCAACGAGCGCAAGGAATGGGACATCGCGGCGGGTGCGGCGCTCGTGCTCTCGGCCGGTGCCACCCTGACCGACCTGGTCGGGCAGCCGCTCGTCTTCAACAAGCCCGACCCCTTCGCCCCGGGCTACATCGCGGGCAACCCGCGCCTCCACGCCGAAGCGCTGGCGCTCTGGCGTCGCCACGGCTGGCACGACGCCCGTCCTGGCGAGCCTCAGTAGCCGAGCTCCTTGTCGACCTGGCCGATCAGCGGATGCCCTTTGCGGAAGCGTCGCAGATTACCCACAAAGCGCTCGATGTTGCGTCCCGCCCGCAGCTGGCTCGCGCCCGCCGTATGCGGCGTCATGACCACGTTGGGAAAGTCCCACAGCGGGTCCTCCGCCGGCAGCGGCTCCTGGTAGTGCACGTCCATCCCCGCGCCGTACAACCGTCCCGATTCCAGGGCGCGGATCAACGCCGGTCCATCGACGATCTCGCCCCGCGTGACATTGAGCAGAATCGCGCCCTCTTTCATCTGCCCGAAGAGATCGTCGTTGAACATGCCCCGCGTCTCGTCCGTCAGCGGGGCGCAGATCGCCACGACGTCGGATTCCTTGAGCAGCTTGGGCAGCCCAGTCATCGTCTGCACGATGGGCGCCTCGGCCGTTCCCGTCACCGCCTCGCGGTCCACCGCCCGGATCCGCATATCGAAACCCGCCGCTCGCTGCGCCAGGGAGCGCCCCGTGCCGCCAAAGCCCACGATGCCCATCGTCAGCCCCTCCAGCTCGATCTCCGCCTCGCGATACTCCACCCGCCTCTCCCACGAGCGGGGACCGTCGCGCAGCGCCTCCCCCAACTTGCGCGTGATCGCCAGCAGCAGCGCCATGGCGTGGTCCGCCAGATGCGGTCCCACCAGCCCCTTCTCGCCCGTCAGCACGATCTCGCTGTTCTTGAACTCGGGGAACAGCATGAAGTCGACGCCGGAGGCGATCGCGTGCACCCAGCGCAACTTCGGTGCCGCGGCGAACAGCTTGGGATCGATGAAGCCCAGGATCACATCGATCTCGGCGGCGGCTTCCAACGCCTCATCCCGCGAGCCCACGATCGTGATCGTCGCATCGGCGCCGGCGGCATCCTGGATCTCCTGCAGCTGGGCGTCGCTGACTTCGGGCATCGTCAGCCCGGTAATGATGAGTACATGCATGCGGGCGAGGATACACAGCACTCGCGGCGCGGGCCATGGGTCCAGGCCCTCGGGCGCTCTGCCTTGGGCCTCCACCCGAAGCCGGAGGCTGCCCCACCACTCGCCTCGCCCTACCATGCCCACCGAGCCAAGAGGAGGAACGATGCGTTTTCGCCGTATGGGCCGCACCGGGCTGCGGGTCTCCGAGATCTGCTTGGGGACGATGACGTTCGGTTTCCAGACCGAACAGGATGAGGCCTTTGGCATCATGGACGCCGCCTACGACGGCGGGGTCAACTTCATCGATAGCGCCGACGTCTACCCGATCGGCTCCGACGCCGTCGGCACCACCGAGGAGATCGTCGGGGCCTGGCTCGCAACGAAGCCGCGCGACTCCATCGTCCTCGCCACGAAATGCCGCGGCGCCATGGGCCCCGGCCCCAACGACGTGGGGCTCTCCCGCGGCCACATCATCGCCGCCGTCGATGCCAGCCTGCGCCGTCTCGGCACCGATTACATCGACCTCTACCAGATGCACTTCCCCGACCACGCCACACCGATCGAGGAAACCCTTGCCGCCCTCGACGACGTCGTGCGGGCAGGCAAGGTGCGCTACATCGGCGTCTCCAACTACCAGGCCTGGGATCTGGCCCTTGCGCTTGGCGTCAGCGAGCGCCTCAATCTGGCTCGCTTCGACTGCGACCAGCCCCGCTACAACATGCTCTACCGCGAGATCGAGAACGAGGTCCTTCCCCTCTGCCGCGAGCAGGGCGTCGGCGTCATCGCCTACAACCCCCTGGCGGGCGGCTTCCTCACCGGCAAATACGACTCCGTCGACGACCTCCAAGAAGGCACCCGCTTCACCCTGGGCAGCGCCGGGCCCCGCTACCGCGCCCGCTACTGGGACGACGTCCAGTTCCAGGAGGTCAAGCGACTCAAGCAGTACTTCAGCAGCCAGGACGTCTCCCTCACCCACGCCGCGATCGCCTGGGTCGTGGCGCAGGAAGGGGTCACCTCCGCGATCGTGGGCGCCTCGCGCCGGGAGCAGATCGAAGACTCACTCCGCTACGCCGACCTCGAACTCAGCGAGGACGACCTCGCCTTCTGCGACGAGGCCTGGTTCGCGCTTCCGCGCCGCCAAGACCCCAACCTGGCCCTGCGCTAATGCCTAGCGCTGATGACC
>JAPUIR010000223.1 GCA_027296805.1 Chloroflexota bacterium
AGGGGTGCGCGGTACGCCGGCCTCCTGTTCGACGCCGGTCGTTGAGGGCATGGTCGTCACGACGCAAGACCCGGAGCTGGTGGCGCTGCGCAAGGGGGTACTCGAGCTGACGCTGGGGATGCGCGACGCGACGGTCGACGCGCAGGCCGGCTCCGATCTGATCGCCGCCGCCCACAGCCACGACGCAGATCCGGCCCGCTGGGGATCTCGCGTCAGCGAACACGTCGATACAAGCGACCCGTTCTACGTCTTCGATGCGGCGGAATGCATTCTCTGCGGGCGCTGCACGTCAGCCTGCAACGACCTGCAACACATCGGGGCGATTGGGATCGTGGGGACCGGCAGCGCGACCCGGATCGCGGCCTTCGCGGACGAGCCTCTGGGGGAGTCGACCTGCACGTCCTGCGGCTCGTGCGTGGCGGCTTGCCCGACGGGTGCACTGCGGCCGAAGCGGGAGCGGGCCGCTAACCGCGAGGTGTCGACCGTGTGTCCGTACTGCGGGGTGGGCTGCGGGATCAAGTTGGAGGTGGATGCAGAGGATCAGTTGGTGCGCGTCGATGACGATCCGGACAATCGCTCATCGCTGGGGCTGCTGTGCGTGAAGGGTCGCTTTGGTACGGCCTTCGTCAACCATCCCGATCGCTTGCAGACGCCGCTGATCCGGCGAGCGGGAGAGCTACAGCCCGCGTCGTGGGACGAGGCTTTGGATCTGGTGGCGGACAAGTTCGTGGAGCACCGCGGCTATTTCGGCGCGTTGTCCAGCGCCAAGGCGACGAACGAGGACAACTACTTGATCCAGAAGTTCGTGCGGCTGTTGATGGGCACGAACAACATCGACCATTGCACGCGGCTGTGCCACGCGCCTTCGGTGGAGGCGATGCTGGCGCAGTTGGGCAGCGGCGCGACGTCGAACAGCTACGAGGACTACGAGGCGGCGGGCTGCGTATTCATCGTGGGCGCGGACCCGTCATCGAACCATCCGGTGATTGCGAGCCGGATCCGGCGCGCGGTCGACGATCAGGGGGTGGAGCTGATCGTGCTCAACCCCAAACGGATTGAGATGTGCGACCACACGGACCTGTGGCTGCGGCAGTATCCGGGCACGGATGTCGCGGTCTTGAATGGGATGGCGCAGGTCATCCTCAGCGAGGGGCTGGAGGCGGAAGAGTTCATCGCGACCCGGACGGAGGGGTACGAGGAGTGGCGGCAGGGCATCGACGCGTACACGCCGGAGCGGGTGGAAGAGCTGTCGGGCGTGCCGGCCGAATTGCTGCGCCGGGCCGCGCGCCTCTACGCCGATCCCGGCCGGGGCGGCTCCTGTCTGGTCTGGGGCATGGGCGTCACGCAGCACACGAACGGCTTGGGCAACGCCACGGCGCTGCTCAATCTGGCGCTGCTGGCGGGTCAGATGGGCAAGGTGGGCAACGGGGTGTCGCCGCTGCGGGGGCAGAACAATGTGCAGGGCGCGGGCGATGCGGGCTGCATCCCCGATGCCCTGCCGGGCTACCAGCAATACAGCGATGAGGTGCTGGCGAGGTTCCAGGCCGTCTGGGGAGGCGAGTTGCCATCGCTGGAGGGGCTGCGGGCGACGGATATGGTGGAATCGATCGCGGAGGGCGCGGTGCGCTGCATGTACGTCGTGGGCGAGAATCCGTCGCTGACCGACCCCAACCTGGCGCATGCGAATGAGATGCTGGCCAAGCTGGACTTCCTGGTCGTGCAGGACATTTTCCCCCACGAGACCACGGAGCTGGCCGACGTCGTCTTGCCGGCGGCGTCGTTCGCGGAGAAGGAAGGCACGTTCACCAATAGTGAGCGACGGGTGCAGCGGGTGCGCCAAGCGATCCCGCCGGTGGGGCAGAGCCGTCCCGACTGGGAGATCGTGCAGGATCTCGCGACGCGCGTGGCCACGCGGCTGGGACGGGAAGCCACGGGCTTCGACCATGTCAGCGCCGCCTCCGTTTTCGACGAGATGGCCTCGTTGACCCCGATCCTGGCGGGGCTTTCGCATGCGCGGCTCGACGCCGAAGGCGGCATCCAGTGGCCTTGCCCCAGTGCCGATCACCCGGGGACGCCCCGCCTCTACACCGAGGACTTCCCGCGCGGGTTGGGCAAGTTCGTAGCGGTGGAGCAGGCACCCTCGGCGGCGGAGCTGCCCGACGATCGCTACCCGTTCGTGCTCAACACGGGGCGAGTGCTGTACCACTGGCACGGGGGCACGATGACGCGGCGGGTGGACGGGCTGGTGGAGGCGTTCCCGGAACTGCGGGTGGCGATCCATCCCGCGGACGCGGCTCGGCTGGAGCTGGCGTCGGGGGAGGCGGTCGAGCTGGCGTCGCGGCGGGGCCGGCTGGAGGGTGTGGCGTTCGTGACGGACGACGTGTCGGAGGGGTCGGTCTTTGTGCCGTTCGTGCGGCTGCGGGAGTCGGCGGCGAACTGGCTGACGAACAACGTTTACGACGAGACGTCGCGCATTCCTGAGTTCAAGGTGTGCGCGGTGTCGGTGGGCCGGGCCGGCGATCCCCGCGAGTGGCGGCACGGCGACGGGCAGAAGCGGCGCGGCAAACGACGGCAGTACTGGTAGCGCTAGAGCCGCCGGGCGACGTCGGACTGTGCGTCGTACGCGATCACCCAGTCGATGCCCGTCTGGTGGCAGGCGGCGGCGATCGATTCCGCGCCATTGGGGTCGCGCTGGGCGCTGCTGACGATGACCCGGAACTTGGCGTCGGCGATGTTCTTGCGTCCGCCTTGCGGGTGGCCGAGGACGGCAGCGACCAAGGCGGCGGTGATGGGCGCCCCCGGTTCGGCGTCGGTCAGCGCTCGGACGTGTTCGGGACGGTGGACGTGCTGGGCGTCGAGGGGCTTGTTCAGGATCTGGACGCCGACAACCGCGAGGACGTGGCTGGTGTGGTGAGGGATGACGGGCTCATGGTCGGCGGGCGCTTTGAAGGGTCGGCCGGCAGAACCGTCGGCCTCCACGCCGACGAAGCCAACGATGTCGGACTGCAACGCGTCCACGGGCCACTCGAGGGAGACGCCACGGATACGTTCGCGCTCGAGACGGCGCGTCCCGACGACGATGGCAGGCTGTTCGCGGATCCAGGCGTGCTCGATCGCCGCGCTACGTGAGGCCGCAGAAGCGCCCAGGATCAACGGCCAGGACTTCGCGAAGCCGGGGACGGTGAATTTCGTCGTCGTGGTGAGGACGCTGATGGGTGGGACGGCATCGGCGACCGGGGGAGGTGAAGCGGCCCGTTCGCGGGCCAGCGCGAAGAGGATCGTGGTCTTGCCGCCCCCGCCCACAGCGGCGACCAATGCGGGCTGCGCGATCTCGATCCCCAGGGCGTCGTGCAGTGAGTCGTCTGGCATGGAGGGATCGTGACAGATCGTGGCTTCGGGCGATGCCTTGCCTAGACTGAGGGCATGTCCGCAGCGGAGAGTCCCGAGCCATTCACGGTGGCCATCCTGGCGGGTGGCTTCGGAAAGCGCCTGGGAGAGGACAAGGCGTCGGCGCTTCTGTTGGGACGCCCACTCCTGCACTGGATGGCCGACGCGGTGGCGGCGCTGAGCGACGAGCTTCTGGTGGCGCGGCGGGCGGATCAGGAACTTCCGCCGCCGCCGCTGGGCGTTGTCTGGCGCGAGGTCACAGACCTTCGGGGGGATGCGGGGCCGCTGGCCGGGATCGAAGCGGCATTGCTGGCGTCGCGGCACGATATAGTGCTTGCCGTCGCGACGGATATGCCGTTGGTGCGGCCGGGGCTGTTGCGTCAGATCGCGGCTGCCTGCGCCGGGTACGACGCGGTGATGCCGATGCTGGGGAAGATGGCGCAGCCGCTCTGCGCGGGGTACCGCCGGAGTGCGCTGCCGGTGATCCAGGACCAGTTGGATGCGGGCGACGGTCGCATTCGGCGGATCATGGAGACGTTGCGCGGCCGTTTCCTGGCCGAGGCGGAGTTGGCGGCCTACGATCCCGACTTGGAGTCGTTCACGAATGTGAACAGACGCGAGGATCTGGCGCGCGTCGAGCAGGTCCTGGCCGAGCGGAAGGCCGCGCGAAGGGAGGAATGAGATGGGCCTGTATCGCAGGGTGCTGAGCGGGCAGATTGCCCCGGGCCAGCACGCCAAGTTCCTGGCGGCGGTGGAGGAGGCGTTGGACTACCAAGCGCAGCGGGGGATCGCGGCGCAGTACGCGGTCTGGGACTCGGTGACGGGCCCCACGACGGCGGTTGAGATCGTCTCCGAGTTCGATGCGCTGGAGGAGTTGGAGCAGTTTGAAGAGCTGGTCGCGCAGGACCAACTTTTCGCCGAGTTGCGCGGGAAGGTGATGCAGGCGCTGATCCCGGGTTCGGCCACGGTCAACCTCTACCGGCGGCTGGTCTAAGCCGTCCCCTGGCTGGTCTAAGGCAAGGCGGCCGCGAGGAGCGCTCGTTCGCGGGTGCCCTCCGCCGCGCGATCCAGGGCGTCCGCGTCGGTTCCCATCAGGAGCCAGGTCTGGTCGTCGATGGTGAAGAGCCAGCCTCCGGCGCGGCTGTTGCTGAAGCGAATCGAGTCCTCGAGGGAGTCGGGCTGGGGGCCGCCGTAGGCGTCGCGCAACCAAGCGAGCGCGGCGGAGGCGAACTCCGTGGCCTCGCTGGTGTCGTCCCAGTGGATGTTCCAGGCGAGGAGTTCGGCCCCCTGGTCGTCCTGGTAAACGACGAGTCGATCGCCGCCCCAGCCCTCCGCGGCATTGCCGGCCTGGAACCCGCCCACGGTGGGCGCGAGGAGCGTGCGGATGACGAATTCCCCGATGGTGTCCGTGCCCAGCAGCGACCACTCCGCGCCCAGAAGGTCAAGCAGGTTGGGGTCGCTCACGGTGATCGGTGGTTCGTTGGCGCGTTCAGGGTGGAGGAGTTGCT
>JAPUIR010000224.1 GCA_027296805.1 Chloroflexota bacterium
CGCCCACGTTGGGATAGAGAATCTCGGCGTAGATGCCGTACTCGTCCATGCGTCGCAGGCGATGCTCGGAATCCCAGGACGCGGGGTCGGCCTCTTCCAGCGTCGGCGGGTGCGACGGCATCCAGTCGCGCCAGCCGGCCATCGCCATCATGCCGACGGGTGCAGCCGCCTCGCCGTTGAGAATCCAGGTCGCCACGCCGGTCTCGGGATTGTCCCGCACGTGCGGAACAAGGTCGCCCCACTTCTTGGACACGCGTGAGGTCCACACATCGTACGGCTCGCTGATGTGACAATCCACATCGATGATCTTGATGGTGTCTGCCAGCATGCCTCGTGTCCGATCACTCGCGTTCGCCGTCTGGTCAAAGCGCGTACCGGCGCGCCCCGTTGTGTGAAAGCCTAGGCGCGGGATCCCCCTGTCGTACAGCAGGCGGCTTCGGCGGTGGCGTCCGCACGTTGCTCGCTCAGCGCTGTGTGCGGCGACGAGGCGCACGTCCCGGCGACCGCGCCACGGCCCAGGAGCGATCCCACCCACCCGCGCGAAGGGGCGGGGATGAAACGCTCGTGCCGCTCTCCTACGCTTGGCGGGAGTTGCAGCGCGACGGCGGACACGGAGGGAGGCGCGTGGTGATCTCGGCGCCCACACTTTTCGGGCCCGTCGCACGGGACTACGAGCGTTGGTCAGCGCTCCTCAGCCTCGGCCAAGATCCACGCTGGCGCGCCACTCTCGTCGCTGGCTTGGAGCTGCCACCGGGCGCACGCGTGTTGGACGTTGCTGCCGGCACGGGAACGATCACTCGTCTCCTCCGCGCGCGCGACTGTCGGCCGATCGCGCTCGACATCACGGCGCCGATGTTGCGCCGCGCCGCCGCCCACGGTCTGGTCAGCGTCCGTGCCACCGCCGACAGCCTGCCGTTCGGCTCCGCCACGTTCGATGGCCTGACCTGCAGCTACCTCCTGCGCTACGTGCCCGATCCTCTCCACACGCTGCGCGAGCTGGGCCGCGTCTTGCGGCCGGGCGGCACGATCGGGATGTTGGAGTTTGGGCGCCCCCGCGGCGTTTGGGGCCCGTGCTGGACCCTGTACACCCGGCTTGGGCTGCCGCTCGCGGGATCGCTGATCGGTCACGGCTGGGGCGAGGTGGGGCGCTTCCTGGGACCGAGTATCGATACCTTTCACCGGCGCTTCCCGCCGTCGACACTGCACGAGCTCTGGCGGCAAGCCGGGTTCGTCGACGTTCGCTTGCAGACTCTCTCGTTGGGCGGAGGAATGGTCTTGTGGGCACGGAAGGGGTAAGCGGTCTGCGGCGGGCCTTCTACGCGCCGCGCGGTTCGCGGCTCGCGGACCTGATCGCGCTCCTTCATCCTCCCTATACGGCCTGGCACCTGAGCTATGTCGTGATCGGGGCCGCCCTCGCGACGTCGCTCGACCCGGTGCGGCTCGCGGGATCGCTGGCCGCCTTCGGGCTCGGCACGGGCCTGCTGGCACATAGCCTCGACGAGTGGCACGGCCGCCCGCTGCGGACGGGCTTCGGCGACAGCGCCCTGCTGGGCTTCGCCGCTCTGGCCGGCGTCGGCGTCTTGGCGGTGACCGTCGTCGGCGCGGTGGTGGTGTCGCCCTGGGTCGTGGCCTGGGCGGTCGTCGGCGGCGCCGCGGCGATCGGCTACGCGATCGAGCGGCCCGCTTGGCTGCATGGCACCTGGGGCTTCGCTCTGGCCTGGGGAGCGTTTCCCGTGCTCGCGGGGTACTGGGCCCAAGCCGAAAACCTCAGTGTGGAGGCCGGCGCGGCGGCGGCGGCCGCTGCCCTGTTCAGCGCCACGCAGCGATCCCTCAGCCTGTCCGCGCGTCGAGTCCGGCGCGACGCCGGCGAAGCCGAACTGGAACTGCAGACCGATGTCGGAACGGAGCGTTGGTCCCGCTCGCGTGTACTCGCAACATGGGAGCGGCCGTTGCTTCTGCTCGCCGCCGCGATGGTCGTGTTGAGCACAGCGCTCGCGCTCCGGCATGCGTGAGGGGTCGCGAGAACGTCAGTGATGCAGGACTCGGCTCAGTCGCCCTCGTTGGGACGCGACCAGCGCATACCCGGCGTCTCGAATCCAGGCCAGGCCGGGTAGATCGAAAGCGGCCGCCAGGCGGCCGCCGCGCAGCAGTCGCGCCGCCTGTGTCACCGCCTGACCGCCGTGATATTCACGGCCGCTCGGCGCGATGAGGTGCACACCGGCGGCGATCTCGTCGGCGGCAAGTGCCGTCAGCCAGTCGCCGACGGGCAGCTCGCTAAATCCGACGCTCCGCAGCGGTCGGCGAGCGTGGCGCACCATCGCCTCGGCGCACCAGCGGCAGAATCCACAGCCGTCGTCATACACGACGACGTGGATCTCTGGGGGACGGGTGGCTGCGGTCGGTGCGCGGCTTCGGATACGCACAGCGTGCTCTCTCCGCCCTCCGGGAAACTGGAGAGTAAGGAGCCGCCTAGCCTCGACGCTCCAGGACGACCACCGGTATCTGCCGCGTGGTGTTCTGCTCGTATTCGGCGAAATTCGGGTAGCGCTCCTTCTGGGTGCTCCAGATCGTCTCGCGCTCCTCGCCCTCGCACACGCGCGCCGTCACGTCCAGGACGTCGGTGCCGACCTCAACGGACGCGTCCGGGTTCGCGACGAGATTGTGGAACCAGGCGGGGTTCTTTGGTCCACCCGCGTAGGAGGCGAAGACGGCGAAGGCGTCGTCGACCGCCTGGTACATCATGGGCTGGAGGCG
>JAPUIR010000225.1 GCA_027296805.1 Chloroflexota bacterium
GAGCAACGACGGCGGACTCAGGTCGACGGTGATCGGCTCCGTCGATCAGGCCTGGTCGCCCAACTTCGATCCGTTTTCGATCCACGCCAACCCGCGGAACTTCGAGCAGTTCGCGGTCGTCAGCTTGAGCGAGGGCGGCAGCGCCGCCGTGCGGATCACCCTGAACGGGGGGGACACGTTCCAGCCGCTGGCAGCCGACTTCGAGCTGTGGGGAGTGACGGTGCCGATCTTTTCTAGCATCGGGCCGATGATCATGTCTCAAGGGGTCGGCGTGTTGTTCTCGTTCGATGGGGGCTTTACCTGGTCCGAGCAAAACCAGGGGTTGGAGTCGCTGTTGTCGGAGGATCGCTTCTTCTACCAGGCGTTGATCGATTTGGTGTTCGTGCCGGACCGGGGAATCCCGGTGACGGCGACGGCGGACACGGTCTACTGGTTCAACCCCGGCGGGTGGAGGCCATTGCCCGGCCCGGGAGGCACGATTCGCGCGCTGGCGCTGAGCGACTCCAATCCTCCGGCATTGCTGGCGGCGACCGATACGGGGATCTGGTCGATCGCGACGAGCGTGGTTGGCGGCTAGCGAGTCGAGTGCGAGCGGCTAGCGTCGGGTTGAGGCTAGCGTCGGGTTGAGGCGAGGGCGGAGATCTCGTCGATGGCAGCCGAGCTGCCCAAGACGATGACGGCGTCACCCGCGTGGAGGCGCACGGAGGGCGTGGGGGCGATATCGACCCGGCTGTCGCCGTGACGGACGCCCAGCACCTGGATGTCGCTGCGAGGCCCGAAGATCTCTCCGATTGAGTTGCCATCGAGAGCGCAGTCGAACTGGATATCGACCTGGGCGAGGACCTCGCCGGTCTCGTTGCCGCCCAAAACCGTCTCGGTGAACTCCGCGACGGCGGGGTGTATCACGGAGACCGCCATGCGCCTGCCGGCGATGCGGGTGGGGGCGACGACGCGATCGGCGCCGGCTTGCTTGAGCTTGGGCTCCGACTCCGGCTCGTTGGCGCGGGCGACTACGTAGAGGCTGGGGTTGAACGCTTTGACCGAGAGCGTGATGAAGGTGTTCTCGGCGTCGCTGCGGGTGGCGACGACAACGCCGCGCGCGGCGCCCACTCCAGCGCGAGCAAGGACATCGTTGCTGCTGGCGTCGCCCTGGACGCTCAGCCAGTCGCCGTCCAGTGCCTCAATGGCGGTGGGGTCGTTGTCGATCAGGACAAAGAGCTCCTGTCGGTCGGCCATGGCGTGGGCGACCGCGGTGCCCACGCGTCCGGCGCCGCAGATGATGTAGTGATGGGTCAATTCCGCGATGCGGCGGTCCATGCGCCATGCCTCGACGTCGCGCTTGAGCTCACCCTCAAGGACGAGGGTGGCGACGGTGGTGAGAAGATAGACGACGGCGCCCACCCCGAGTACCGCGAGGACGATGGTGAAGGCACGCGCGTCGTCGTCGAGAGGCTCGATCTCGGCGAAGCCGATTGTCGTGACGGTGAGAATGGTCTGATAGAGCGCGTCGAAGCCGTTAAAGCCGGCGATCAGCGTGTAGCCGATGACGCCCAGGCCGACAATGCCCGCGAGAATCGCGATCGATGCGCGGAGGCGGCGGATGGCGGGGCCAACGGGCGATCCCTCTGGGGTGCGAAAGAGCGCGGCCGCCGACTCGAGGATTCCCACCATGGGCGCCGCGGAGTTCAGTCGGCCGGGGCGGCGCATGGCCCGCTACCTCGATCTGATGCTCTTACGCTTGTGTGAGACGAAGTCGACCAGGATGTACTCGCCGAGCTGATCGGGGGTGGTGTAGAAGACGCGCCCGCGGTTGATCTTGGCCACCTGCGCGACGAATTCTTTGAGGTAGTAGTTGCGGTCGAGCATGAAGGTGTTGATCACGATGCCCTTCTGGGTGCAGTGCTTGACCTCTTTGAGGGTCTCGCGGATCGTGATCGGGCTGGGAGGATAGGCGAAGTAGGAGCGCCCGCGCTCCAGGTGCGCGGTGGGTTCGCCGTCGGAGATCATGATGATCTGGCGGGTGCCGACCTTGTGCTTGGCCAGAAGCTGCTGGGCGATGAGCAGGGCATGATGCATGTTGGTGCCCAGGACAGTCTCGTCCCAGCGCACGTAGGGCAGCTCTTCCGTCTTCAGCTCGCGCGCGTAGGCGCTGAAGCCGACCAGGTAGAGGCTGTCGCGGGGGTACTGCATGCGGATCAGGTTGTTGAGCGCCAGTGCGACCTTTTTGGCGGCTTGGAACGAGCCGCGCAGGGCCATGGACCAGGAGAGATCGAGCATGAGCACGGTGGCGGTCTGGGTCAGGGTCTCGGAGCGATGGACCTCGAAGTCATCGGGGTGGAGGGAGACGGGAGAGCCGGGGCCTTCGCGATTGAGGGCGTTCATCATGGTCTGTTTGAGATCGAGATGGAAGGGGTCGCCGAACTCGTAGGGCTTGGTGTCGTCCGCGCGTTCGCCGTAGCGGCCGAACTCGGCCACCTTGTGCTTGCCGAAGGACTGGCTCTTGAGATTCTGGTAGATCTCCGCGAGCGCCTTGTGGCCGATCTTGCGGGTCCCGCGGGGGGTCATCTCCCAGGTGTTGCCCTTCTTGCGGATGTAGCCCGCCTCTTCCAGGATCTCGAGCAGGTTCTTGAGTTGATCGAGGGTCTCGCGAGCCTCTTCGCCGAGCATCTCCTCCAGCATGTCGGTGTCGATCTCTTCAAGGTCGCCGCCGTACTGGGTGCGCTCCAGCTGGCGCTCCAGTTCGTCCATGTCCTGCATCTGGTTCATGAGCTGCATGGCGGCCTGGAGGTCGAGTTCTTCATCGCCACGGAAGGGGTATTGGTTGCGCAGGTCGCGGCTGGGCATGATCGCTTCGAGGTTGTAAGCGAGTTCGCCCATGGCCTGCTGAAGCTCGTCGTCCTGGATCAGGCCTGACATGAGGTCCTGGAGCTGCTGGCGCATGTCGCCAGGCATGGAGTCCATCAAGTTCTGCATGGCGGCGGCCTGGCGCTGCATCTGTTCCAGCAGTTCCTCCAGCGACTGCGGGGGGTTGTCGCCAAAGAGGTCGCCGTACTTGTCCATGAAGCCATCGAAGTCGGGCTCTTCGCCGGCCATGCGCTGACGCATCATCTCGTTGAGATCGCGGATCATGTCCTTCATGCGCTCCATGTCCTCGGGCGTGATGTTCTGCAGCGCCTGGGACATGTCTTGGAAGAAGGTGTTCATCATCTGCTGGCGCAGGGATTCGAGGAGCTGCTGGTACTTCTCTTGCGCGTCGGGGTCCATGAACTCGTAGTTCTGCAGTTCCTTCATACGCCCGGCGGCATCGCCGGGGAGCTCATCGAGGAAGCTCTGCTTGCGCTCGACGATGTTGCGCAGCATCTCCGTGAACTCGTCCTGGTCCTCACTGGACTGGCCGTCGCCGGACTGACCTTCGCTGGGCTGGCCAGGCCCCGAGGGCGAACCGGCCTGCGGCCGACCCCCCTGTTGCGACTGGCCGCGCGCGCCCTGCGGCTGCGAACCCGGCGTTTGGGTGCCACGCGGCGCGCCGCCAGGGGAGCGCTCTGAGCCGTCCGACGGCTCGCCATCGGCGTTTGGGCCGCCGTCCTGCGGCTGGCTGGGCGCTACGGGCGGGGGCGGATCGGGCATGCGCTCGTCGAGCGTGTCGCGCTCCAGGTCAAGGATCTCTTCGAGTTGGTTCTGGATGTCCTCGAAGACGGAGCCGAGGTCGAACTGATCCAAGGCCTGGCGTCGTTGTTGGCGCAGTTGTTGGAGCAGGTCGCGCAGGCCCTGCATGCGGTTGCCGGCGGGCGAGCGCAGGCCGCGCTGCATGAGATTGCGCAGCGCGTGCTGGAGGTCGCCAAAGTTCATGAGGTCGTCGGTCAGGCCGTCGAGCACCTCATCAGCGTCGAGCGGCGGGATCTCTTGCGTACCGTCCCACTCGGTGTAGCGGTAGCGCATGACCATGGCGATCCTCCGACCGGCATCCGTGCGCGCGGCTCAGCCGCGGTACTGGATGTGTCCGCCCACGACGTCCTTGTTGAGGCGCTTGTTGAGGTGGAGCCCCTCCAGGAGGAACTCGATCGCGGCGGCGATCAGAGCGTTGTCTTCGCCGACCTCGAAGGCCTGCAGGCCGGGGCCGAGGGTCTCGACCTGGTTGAGCAGGCCGGCGTAGGCATTGGCGGGCATGTCTTCGCCGATCTCCACGGAGATCCCGGTCTTGAACTGCTCGACAAGCTCTTCGAGGTCCACCACGTTGAAGCGGCGGTTGAAGACGGCGGCGACGGCGCCCTGAATCAGTTTCTCGATGACCTGGTCGTCGCGGTCGTCGTCGACGGTTTCGAGTTCCAGCTTGCCCTGCAGAGCGGGGATGAGGTGGCTGAGGTCGCAGACGCGCGGGACGGCGTGCGTCTCGCCCAGGGTGATCGCGCGTCGAGCGGCGTTCGCCTCCAAGGTTTCGAAGCTTGCGATGGAGGCGCGCACCGAGACCCCCGAGCGCTGGCTCACGTCCGGGCTGCGGCGGGCCAAGCGAGTGATCTCGACGACGATCTCCTGCATGTAGTCGGGGACCGTGATGCGCATCTCGTCGATCTCGATGGGGGTGGCTTCTTGGAGCATGATCTGGATCTCGGTGTCGAGCTCCTCGGGGTAGTGGGTGCGGATCTGAGCGCCGTAGCGGTCCTTGAGCGGGGTGATGATGCGGCCGCGGTTGGTGTAGTCCTCTGGGTTGGCGGAGGCGACGACGAACACGTCGAGCGGAAGGCGGACGCGGAAGCCGCGGATCTGGACGTCGCGCTCTTCCATGATGTTGAGCAGGCCGACCTGGATGCGCTCGGCGAGGTCGGGCAGCTCATTGATGCAGAAGATGCCGCGATTGGTGCGCGGCACGAGGCCGAAGTGGATGGTCATTTCGTCGGAGAGGTAGCGCCCCTCGGCGACCTTGATCGGGTCCACTTCGCCGATCAGGTCGGCGATGGTGATGTCGGGCGTGGCGAGCTTCTCGCTGTAGCGCTCCTCGCGGGTCAGCCAGCGAATAGGGGCCGCGTCGCCCTTTTCGGCGATCAGCTCCAAGCCCGCGTGCGAGATCGGGCTGAAGGGGTCCTCCGGGATCTCCGGTCCGTCCAGGACGGGGACCTCCTCGTCCAGCAGGCTCACGAGCGAGCGAATGATGCGCGACTTGGCCTGGCCGCGCTCGCCCAAGAAGATGATGTCTTGGCCCGCGAGAATCGCGTTCTCCAACGCGGGAATGACGGTGTTTTCGTAGCCCA
>JAPUIR010000226.1 GCA_027296805.1 Chloroflexota bacterium
GTGCCGTTCAGCCCGGTGCTGGAGCAAGCGTGGCTGCCGGGCAAAGAGACGCTCACGGCCGCGATCGAGGAGATCGTTCCGGTTCCCGCCTAGGGGCGAAGGAGCACGCTCATCAGCGCCGCCGTCGCAGGCATCATCGCCAACCCAGCCTCGGGCAAGGACATCCGGCGCCTGGTGGCGCACGCGTCCGTCTTCGGCAACCAGGAGAAGGTCGCCATCGTGCGGCGCGTGATCCGGGGCATGATCGATGCCGGCGCCGAACGGATCCTCTATATGCCCGACCCCTACCAGCTGATCCCGCAGGCGATCGATGGGCTGGGGCTGGAGCGCTGGCTCACGCCGGTGGAGGGCACATTCCGATCGTCGGCGGCGGACACGACGAGCGCGGCGGCGGCGATGGCGGACGGCGGGGCGCGGGTGATCGTGAGTCTGGGTGGCGACGGCACGAACCGGGCGCTGGCCAAGGGAACCTGCGATGTGCCTTTGATTCCCGTCTCCACGGGTACGAACAACGTCTTCCCCGTGATGGTGGAGGGGACGGTGGTGGGCCTGGCGGCGGGCGCCATTGCGGCGGGGACGGTGCGCGCAGAGGCGGTGTCGGAGCGCTGCAAGCGGATCGATGTGGCGGTCGACGGGGTCCCGCGCGACCTCGCACTGATTGACGCGGCCGTGTTGGACGGGATCTTCGTGGGTAGCCGGGCGGTGTGGGACCTGAGCAAGGTGCGCGAGGCCGTGATGACGCGGAGCGCTCCCGACGCGATCGGGCTTTCGGCGATTGGGGGAATGGTGGAGACCGTGCGCTCCGAAGACGAGGCGGGCCTTCACATCGTTCTGGCGCATGACGGAGATCCGGTCGAGCGGCGCTTACGCGCGGCGATCGCGCCGGGGCTAATCGAGGAGGTCGTGCTGGCCAGCACGCGGCGGCTGGAGCTCGGTGCTACCGTCTGCGTCGATGGTCCGGCGATGTTCGCGCTGGATGGCGAGCGAGAGTTTGCGATCAAGGCAGGCGAACGCGCGTCGCTCTGTGTGACCCGAACGGGGCCGCCGGTGGTCGCGATCGATCGCTGCCTCGAAGCGGCACGAGACGCAGGGTTCCTGCGCATGGACTGACGTCGAGGGGCGCGCTCCTCGCGTCGTACGGGAGAGAACGATGGCCTTCGCAGTCGTGCTGCCGAAGATGGGCATGACCATGGTCGAGGGAACGATTACGGAGTGGTTCGTGTCGGACGGCGACCCGGTGGCCGAGGGCGACCCGCTCTTTTCGTTCGAGACGGAGAAGGTGGACTACGAGGTCACCGCGGAGGCGGCAGGCAACGTGCGCCTTCTGCAGGCGGTGGACGCCGTCGTCGAGGCGGGTGGCCTCTGCGCCTACATTTTGGCTGAGGGCGAGGAGCTGCCCGAGGGCGTCGTGCCGGCCCCGGCCCCCGCAGCGGCGGCGCAATCGGCACCCGCCTCGGCGGGCGCGGCGCCATCGGCGCCTGCGCCCGCGCCTGCGTCGGCAGGCGCGACGACGGCGGGCGCTACGACGGCGGTCAAAGCATCGCCCGTCGCCAAGCGGCTGGCAGCGGAGCGCGGCATCGATCTGGCAACGATCGCGGGATCTGGGCCTGGGGGTCGCATCCTCAAGGAGGATGTCGAAGCAGCGCCCGCGGCGGTTGCAGCGGCGCCCGCCAGTGGCGGACGGGTGAAGGCGTCGCCGGTGGCGAAGCGACTCGCGGCGGAGCACGGGATCGAGCTGGCAACCGTCGCCCCAAGCGGGCCCGAGGGACGCATCGTCAAGGAGGACGTCGAGCGCGCGATCGCCGCGGGCCCGCTGGCTGTTCAAACTGGCGCTGCCCCGATCTCAGCGGCGCCGCTCGAAGGCAGCATCCCCTACCGCGGAATCCGTCGCATTGTGGGCGAGCGCATGCTGGAGTCGCTCCAAGGCATGGCGCAGCTCACGCTGACCATGGAAGTCGACATGACTGACGCGGTGAGATTGCGTCGGGACCTGGTCTCCGCCTGGGAGGACGAGGGGATCCGGGTCACGTACACCGACCTGGTGATCAAAGCGGCGGGGCTCGCCCTGCGTGATCACCCGCGCGTCAACGCCGCCCTCGCCGACGAGACCGTAGCGGTGCAACCGGAGGTGCATGTCGGATTCGCGGTGGCGCTGGACGAGGGGTTGATCGTGCCGGTGATTCGCAATGCGGACACGAAGCCGCTGAAACAGCTCGCGGCGGAATCGGCGGACTTGGCGGGCAAAGCGCGGGAAGGCGGCCTCACGCCCGACGATCTGACCGGAGGGACGTTCAACGTAACCTCGTTGGGGATGTTCGGGGTCGATGCCTTCACGCCGATCATCAATCCCCCCCAGGCCGCGATCCTGGGGGTGGGGCGGCTGGCGGATCGTCCCGCCTTCACCAGCGACAACGGCACGGAGGTCGAGCGTCGTTCGTTCCTCATGCTCTCCATGACGATCGATCACCGGTTGCTGGATGGCGCGCCCGCGGCGGAATTCGTACAGAGCGTGAAACGCTATCTGGAGCACCCCTATCTGCTCCTCACGCCCGTTTAGCGGGTCGACAACGTGACTGCCTACGATCTGGCTGTCGTGGGAGGCGGGCCCGCCGGCTACGCAGCGGCGCTGCGGGGACGAGAGCTGGGCGCCAGCGTCGTCCTGATCGAGGCGCAGCACGTGGGCGGCCATTGCGTTCACTTCTCCTGCATCCCCAGCACCATCATGCTCGACAGCGCGCGGCGGGCACTTGAGGCGCAGGAGTTGTCGCTGGCGGGTGTGTTCGGAGATCCCGGGCTGCCCAACTTCGCGCGGGCGGCGGCGCGCAAGAGTGTGTTGGTGCACAACCTGGCGCAGGGGATCGCTGCGTTGCTGAAGTCGCGCCGGATCACAGTGCTGGAGGGTCGGGCGGCCTTCGTGAGCGCCACAGAGTTGCAGGTCCAACTCCTGGCTGGCGGTGAGGAGCCGATCGAAGCCGGCGCGGTGCTGCTCGCGACGGGCGCCCGCTATGAGCCGTCGGATCTGCCCGGCATCCCAGCAAACGATCAACTCTCGCCTGACGAAGCGCTGGCGCTGCCTGAGGCGCCGGGAACCGTGCTCGTGTTGGGCGGCGGACCGGCTGGGCTGGGTTTCGCCTGCGAATACGCATCGCTGTTCGGCGTCTTCGGCGAG
>JAPUIR010000227.1 GCA_027296805.1 Chloroflexota bacterium
CCGCCGGGAACGCGCTTTGTTCTACGCGGAGTCGATCGATAAGAGTTACGCGGGCGTCACCGTGCTGGAGTCGGTGTCGTTCATCGTGGGCGACGGCGAACACGTGGGGCTGGTGGGGCCGAACGGCTGTGGCAAGTCGACACTGCTGCGCATCCTGGCAAGGTCGGAGACGGCCGACGAGGGCGATGGCGCGCATCGAGGTGGGGCGTTGGGCTTCCTTCGGCAAGAGGCACAGCTGGAGAGCAGCCGTCCGTTAGAGCAAGAGATGTGGATGGCGTTTCCTGAGGCGCGCGCGATTGAGGTGCGGCTGGAGGAGATCGCGGCCGAGATCGAGCGGTCGGAGGGGGATCTGGATGCGCTGATCGAAGAGCAAGCGGCGCTCTTCGCGGAGTTCGAGCGGCTGGACGGTTATCGCATCGACAAGCGGATCGGGCGGGTGCTGGACGGGCTGGGCTTCACGACGGCGGACCGGCGCAAGCTCTGTGGGGCGTTTTCGGGCGGTTGGCAAATGCGGGTGGCGCTGGCTCAGGTCTTGGTGCGACAGCCGGAGCACATGCTGCTGGACGAGCCGACGAACCACCTGGACAAGAGCGCGCGCGAGTGGCTGATCGGGCATTTGCAGGCCTACAGGGGCACGGCGATCATCGTGGCGCACGACGGGGACTTCCTGGATGAGGTGGTGGAGCGGGTGATCGAGCTGCGAGAGGGGCGGGCGGAGGTCTCCACGGGGAACTACACGTCGTATCAACGGCAGAAGGCGGAGCGGTTGGCGCAGCAAGAGTCAGCGGCGCAGCGGCAGTCGCGCGAGATCGCGCGGCAGGAGCGGTTTATCGAGCGCTTCCGCTACAAGTCGAAGAAGGCACGCCAGGTCCAAAGTCGGATCAAGATGCTGGATAAGGTGGAGCGGATCCACGCGCCACGGAAGCAGGGCGAAGTCCACTTCCAGATCGCGGCGGCCGGGCGGACGGAGCGTGCGGTGCTGACGGTGAAGCATCTGAGCCACGCCTACGAGGACGAGCAGATCGTGCTGTTGGACGCGAACCTGGAAATTGAGCGCGGCGACAAGGTGGTGCTGGTGGGGCCCAATGGCAGCGGCAAGACCACGCTGCTGCGCGCGCTGGCGGGGACGGTGGAGCCGACGGAGGGAACGATCGCGTGGGGCGAGCGGGCCGAGGTGGGCTACTACGACCAGCATCAAGACGAAGCGCTGGACGGCAGCCGCACGGTGATTGACGAGGTGCGGTCGGTGGCGGAGTGGTCGAGCGAGCAGGATCTGCGCGATGCGCTGGGCCGCTTCCTGTTCCGGGGAGACGACGTGTTCAAGAAGGTGTCGGTGCTGTCGGGCGGGGAGCGGTCGCGGGTGGCGCTGGCGAAGTTTCTGATCCAGCCGTCGAACGTGCTGCTGCTGGATGAGCCCACGAACCACCTCGACATTACGACACGTCGCAAGCTGCTGGAGGCGCTGGTGGGGTACGGCGGCACGATTGTGTGCGCGAGCCATGACCCCGCCATTCTGCGCCAGGTGGCGACGAAGGCGTATGCGATCACGGACGGGCAATGTGAGCGGCTGATGGAGTGGGGGGCGTGGGAAGCGGCGGAGGACCGACCGACGCGCTAGGCGTCCTGGTCGGGGCGGGCTAGTCTCGCGTCGGAGGCGGCCCGTGGCGGACTACGTACCCGAGTTCCTCTTCGACGGGCCTGAGTCGGCGAGGACCACGGTGGTCCTGGCACACGGCGCGGGCGGGCCGATGGACTCGACTTTCATGACTACGATCGCGGGGCTGATCGGCCAGCGCGGGTTGCGCGTGGCGCGCTTCGAGTTCGGCTACATGCAGGCGCGACGGCGGGACGGGCGTCGACGCCCACCGAGCGTGCCTGCGTCGTTGGAGCGGGCCTGGCGCGCGGTGATCGAGGAGTTGGGGGCGGAGGGGCTGATCGTTGGGGGAAAGTCGATGGGGGGCCGGATCGCGACGATGATCGCGGATGAGGCCGGCGTCGCCGGCGTGGTCTGTCTGGGCTACCCGTTTCATCCGCCCGGGCGGAGCGACAGCCTGCGCACGGAGCACCTGCTGGAGTTGCGGACGCCCACGCTGATCGCGCAGGGGGAGCGCGACACGTTCGGCTCGCAAGACGAGGTGCCGGGCTACGGGTTGTCGAAACAAATCGAGGTGCGCTGGGTGCCGGATGGCAATCACTCGCTGACGCCGCGCAAGAGTTCGGGGCGGACCGAAGCTGAGAACTTGGCCCTGGTGGCGGACTGGGTAGCGGAGTTCGTGGCTGGGCTTGGGTCGTCGGGCGGGTAGGCCAGTCGGGTGAGCCCACTGGTTAGTCCGATGGGTTGGGCCGATTGATTAGGCCAGGGCGGCGATGACGGTGGCGACCAGCACGATGCCCATGACTGCGAAGATGACTCTGCCGTAGCGAAGTTCGCGGGGGAGGGGGACGTCGGGACCGTGTTGGCGGCGGAAGAGGCGTTCGCGGTAAAGCTGCGTGGGTACGAGGAGGAGGAACAAGACCAGGCCGATGACAACCACGCAATTCGCCCCTTCGCTCCGCTCCAGCTTAGCGGGCGGTGTTGGGCCCGCCAGCGGGGAAGCGCTATCCTTCCGCTCCAGCCGAGCCGGAGTGGCCTTCCGCTCCAGCCCAGCCGGAGTGGCCTTCCGCTCCAGCCCAGCCGGAGTGGCCTTCCGCTCCAGCCCAGCCAGAGTTGAACGGGCCCCCTTCGTGCATCTGCGCATCATCAACGCGAATGTGATCACGCTGGATGCGCAGCGTTCGCGGGCAGGGGCGGTCGCGGTAGTGGCGGGACAGATCGTGGCGGTGGGGACCAACTCCGCGGTGGAGGCGGTGCAGGTGCCGGGCATGGTCACGATCGACGCGGGGGGGCGAACGGTCGTGCCGGGCTTCGTAGAGACGCACACGCATCCGCTGATGACGGGGCTGGCGCAGTTGAGCGCGGTCGATTGCGGGACACCGCCCAACCGCACGATCGCGGACGTGCAGGGGCGGCTGGCGGCGAAGGTAGCCGAGGTGGGTCCCGGCCACGCGGTGTGGGGGCGGGGATATGACGACTCTCTGATCCAGGACGACCGGCACCTGAGCCGATCGGATCTGGACGCGGTCGCGCCGGCGCAGGCGGTGGCGGTGCGCCACATCTCCGGGCACCTGACCTACGTGAACACGAAACTGCTGGAAGACGCCGGGGTGACGCGAGAGACGCCCGATCCCGCGGGCGGCAAGATCGAGCGGGACGAATCCGGCGAACCCAGCGGGGTGCTGTACGAAAATGCGGGTCGGATCGCAGACGGCGTCGCGCATCGGGCGAGCGCGGCGGAGATGGCGGAGGCGCTGGCCTGGGCCAGTGGGCGGCTGGTGCAGGTGGGGGTGACGTCGTTCCAGGATGCGGGGTCGTTTCCGTTCGCGGCGTCGCTACGGGCGTATCAGTCAGCATCGGCAGGGGGAGTGCTGGCGCCGCGGGCGTCGGTGGCGGCGGCCTACACGGCTTTGGCGGCGCGAACGCCCGCGGAGGAGGTCGTGCCGCGCCTGGTGGCGGCCGGGATGCGGACGGGGAGCGGCGGCGATCGGGTCAAGGTGGGGATGCTCAAGATGTGGCAGGACGGGTCGCTGCAAGGGCACTCGGGCGCGCTCTGCGCGCCGTACCACGACCTGCCCGGCGAGCGGGGGATGACGCTGATGGCGCAGGAGACGTTCAATCTCGTCTCGGCGCAGGCCGCCGAGGCGGGGATCCAGGTGGGAACGCATGGGAACGGCGACGCGGCGATCGACTCGATCTTGGACGGCTACGCGGCCGGGCTGGCGGACCATCCCGGGCTCGATCATCGTTTTCGGATCGAGCACTGCCAGGCGGTGCGCGAAGACCAGCTCGATCGGATGGCGGAGCTGGGGGTGCTGGCGTCGTTCTTTAATCTGCACGTGTACTACTGGGGCGCGCGACATCGGGATCGCTTCCTGGGGCCCGAGCGCGGTCCGCGGATCAGCCCGCTGCGGTCGGCGTGGGATCGGGGGATCCGCTTCGGCTGCCACTCGGACTGGTGGGTGACGCCGGTAGACCCGTTGATGAACATGCACGTGGCGGTGAACCGGGAGACGCGGGAGGGCGAGGCGCTGGGTCCGGAGTTCGCGTTGACGGCGGAGGAGGCGCTGCGATCGATGACGATCGATTCGGCCTACCTGGGCTTCGACGAGGGGAGCCGCGGCACGATCGAGCCCGGCAAGCTGGGGGATCTCGTGGTTCTGAGCGACGATCCGCTGTCGGTGCCGAGCGGGGAGATCGAATCGATCGAGGTAGA
>JAPUIR010000228.1 GCA_027296805.1 Chloroflexota bacterium
CGGCCGAGCTGGTCGATGCCGGAGGCGGTGAACTCCTCGCCCGCCTCGTAGACCTCGATCCCTTGCAGCTCCATGAGATCCAGGAACCGCTGCTGCCGTGACCGGTTGGGTGTCGGCAGAATGGCGAAGACGCGCCGGGAATAGGGGCCCTGCGCGCTCACCGCCTCGCGGCGCTCGGCCAGGACGTCGCGCCGCAGCCCCTCGACATTCGCCTGCAGGGTTTTCAGGTTGGCGAGGCTGCTCACGGCCTGATGATGCACCGCCTCGCGGTACGTGTGGATGCTTCCATCGAAGCGCCGTACGCCATCCTCCGCGAACCCCGCCTGCTCGTACAGGATCCCCACCGCGCCGCGATACTCACCCCAGGAATCGGAGTAGCCCGGGTACCAGCCCTCGTTCCACTCACCGGCGTAGTAGACCCAGTGATAGCGGTCAAACGCCTTGGACTGGTCGCGCGCGAAGATACTGTTCCATTTCTTCCTGCTGCCGGGAACGTTCGGATTCTTCGGATCGCGTGCCGGCGAGAACAGGTAGGAGTTCTGGGCGCCCATCTCGTGAGCATCCACGAAGAGCTGTGGATGCCACCTGGCCGCGGCACGGATCCGGCCCCGGGTTTCCGGGTTGACGCCCAGTATCCAGTCGCGGTTGAGGTCGAAGCCGTAGTGGTTCGTGCGCCCCCATGGCCAGTAGCCGGCGTGCACCAGCGACTGATCATCGATGTTGGGGTGTGCGCCCCGATGCTCGACGATCTGCTGCAGGAACCGGTGTCGCCCGTCAGGGTTCATCATCGGGTCGATGAGGACGACCAGATCATTCAGGAGTCCCTCGACCTCCTCGCCCTGCCCTGCGGCCAGGTGGTAGATCACCGCCATGGCCGCGTCCGAGCCCGAGGTCTCGTCGCCGTGAATCGAGTACGCCAGCCAGGCGGTCCCGGGTAGCTCCGCCATCAACCGATCAGCTTCGGCGTCGGACAGCCCTCGCGGGTCGGCAAGACGTTGCAGCCCGTCCTTGATCCCGCCGAGTCGAGAGTGATTCTCCGGCGAGGTCAGGATCATGTAGTAGAGCGCCCGGTCCTCGTGGGAGCGAGCATACTCCACCAGCACGGCACGCGGGCTGGCCGCGGCCCAGGCCTCCAGGCAGCGCTCGATCTCCGCGGGGAAGGCCGCCTGGTCACCGGTCCGATATCCCAGCAGGCTCTCCGGCGTGGGCACCGCGGGGTCGTAACTCGTGCCCTCGAAGAACTCCACATCGTAAGAGAGCCCCGGCAGATCGGTCGGAGCGGGTTGCGCACCGGCAGAGGCAGAAATCAGACCAAGTCCGAGCAGTAGGATCAGCTTCTTCATCGGTGACGGCTCCAGAGAGTCGGTCGCAGCCGGACCAACCGGGACATGGGAATCGCCTCGGCTCGGGAGGGATCCCCAGCGCCATGTGGTGCGCAAACCTGGCTAGCGGGTCGAGGTCGGTATCCTCTCCTATCGAAGGAACCCCGTCAAGGCCGCGGGGCGACAGCGCACAGCAGCGCCTGGCCGTCCTTCCCCTCTTGCGCCGAACCCTCCAGGAGCGGAACAGATCCCAGGCTCATGGACGGGGCCGGCCGAGCGGTGTCCAAGCTCGCTGGACCCCTTCACAATCAGCAAAGAAAATGCTGGCTCTCACCAAGAACGGCTTGACTCCGTACTATAGTACGTCTTGTAGGTTTCCTCCGAACCGAGGGTGCCGGCAATGCGCCGGGCCCGGAAGGCAGGTGGACCATGCGTCGCAGGACGATCGGGGTTCTGGCCATGCAGGCGAACGTGGGGGTGGAGACCGTTCGTTACTACCAGCGCCGCGGGCTGCTCCCGAGGCCGGAGCCCGAGGAGGGCCGTTTCCGCGTCTACGACGCGGACGCAGTCTTCACGATCCGGTTCATCAAGACGATGCAGGAGCTCGGTTTCACGCTGACGGAGATCCGTGAGCTGCTCGGGGTTCTTTCCGACGGGCCGCGCTTCTGCCATCAGGCTGGTGAGGCCGCCGAGGTGAAGATCGGACAGCTGGAGGAGAAGATCCGGCAGCTGATCCTCATCCGTGACGCTCTGCGCGCTTGGCTCACCTCCTGCGAGACGCAGGATGGCAAGGGGAGCTGCCCCGGATGGGAGCGGCTCATGGATACCTTCCGGTAGACCCGGCGATCCCGGAGCACCCCTCATAGGAGGAACCATGTCCGAAACGAAGAAGAAAGCGATGATGCTGGCAGCGCTTCCCCTCATTCTGAGCGGGGCGCTGGGCGGCGGGATCGATACGGCGGAGCCGTCGAACCCTGTTGCGTGCACACTTCCGCCCGAGGAACTGCGCGAGCGGCACGCGAGCGTGATCGCGACCATCCGGGAGGGGGTCCAGTCGACGCGGGAACTCCCGGACGGCTACGAGTTCACGTTCCCAGGCACGAGTGAGTGGGTGCGCACGCTCATGGACTTCATCGCAATGGAGCGTGACTGCTGCACCTTCTTCACGTTCGAGCTGCGGCTGGAGGCGGACCGTGGACCGATCCATCTGGCCCTGCGAGGACGGGAAGGGGTGAAGGCATTCATCTCGGTGATGGCCGGCGACGGATAGCCTGAGAAAGCTCGCCAGCCGGCAACACGGCATCGGCTCGGCCCACGAGCGGGTGATCTGGGGGCAGGATCCGGAAGTCTGGACGGCTGGGGCCGGCGAGCAATGCCCGGATCCCTGGAATCGAAGGACAAGACGTCCCCGCTGACGGTGCCGGTAAGGGATCCACTTGCCGGAAAGCATGGAGCGTCGAAGGTCCCTGACACGGTATTCCCGATTTGCATGATTGTGACCTCATAATCATCGCAGAACGTGATGACGGTCCCTTCCAGATCCCCAGAGCATACCTTTAAACTGTTGTTACAAATTCACGCGCTTTCCGTAGAATCTCTTGTCCGGAGTCTTGGGGGGGCTAACATGACCGACCTATCCACTCGACAGGAATCGCTCCGGTTGTGGCCCGGCGTGGTCATCGTGGTGCTGCAGTGGTTGTCCTGGATGGTCGTCCCCATCGTCTTGCCTGATTCCGCGGCCGTCAGGGTCTTCGCAGGATTTGCCGGACTCGCCGGTACTTTGTTGATCGTCGTGTGGTGGGCGTTCTTCAGCCGCGCGCCCTGGTGGGAGCGGCTGGGCGCCATCGCGCTGATGATCGTCGCGCTGGTCGCGACGCCGCGCTTTCTTGACGAGTCGATTGCGACGGGCAATATGGGGTTTCAGTTCTTCGCCTACGTCGCCCCGGCCCTGAGCCTCGCCTTCGTCGCCTGGGCGGTGGCCAGCCGCCGCCTCCGGACCGGGCCGCGCTGGGCAGCGATGGTGGTGGCCATCCTGATCGCGTGCGGTGTGTGGACGCTTCTCCGGAGCGAGAACATGACCGGCTACGGCGCTCCCGATTTCAAATGGCGCTGGGCGGAGACTGCCGAGCAGCGTCTCCTGGCCCGGGCCGGCGACGAGCCCACGGCGCTCGCGCCGGCGCCGGCTCCGGCAGCAGCGCAGACAGAAACCGACTGGCCCGGCTTTCGCGGACCCGATCGCAACGGCACCGTACCTGGCGTGCGGATCGAGACCGACTGGTCCGCATCGCCGCCGGTGGAGCTGTGGCGCCGCCCCGTCGGACCGGCCGTATCATCCTTCGCGGTCCGCGGCGACCTCCTCTACACCCAGGAGCAGCGTGGTGACGACGAGATCGTCGCCAGCTACCGTGTGACCACCGGCGAACCGGTGTGGAGGCACAGCGACCCAGTCCGGTTCTGGGACTCTCATATCGGTGCCGGTCCGCGCGCGACGCCGGCGCTCGGCGACGGCCGGGTCTACACACTCGGCGCAACCGGGATCCTGAATGCCCTAGACGCCGGCAGCGGGGCCGTCGTGTGGTCGCGCAACGCGTCGTCCGACATGAGCGCGACAGTCCCGACCTTTGCTCTTA
>JAPUIR010000229.1 GCA_027296805.1 Chloroflexota bacterium
TGAGATTGAGCACCAACTCGTCGATGGCTTCGACGTCGTCGTCAACAAGCCCAAGACGGCGGCCTACCGCGCGCCCGGCGCGCCCGCCTCTGAGTTCGCCTCCGAGTCGGTCATGAACGAGCTCGCCGAAGCGCTCGAGATGGACCCGCTGGAGCTGCGCATCAAGAACGCCGCCAAAGAGGGCACGCAGCGCGCGGACGGTGCCAAATTCGGCGTGATCGGCAACATCGCTTGTATGGAAGCGGCGGGGGCCAGTTCGCACTGGAACTCCGAGCTCGAAGGCCCCAACCGGGGCCGTGGCCTGGCCCAGGGCTTCTGGTTCAACATCGGCTTCGAATCCAGCGCCTACGCGCAGGTCCAGGCCGACGGCTCGGTCTCGCTGGTGCTCGGCTCGGTCGACATCGGCGGCACCCGCGCCTCGCTCGCGATGCAACTTGCGGAGACGCTGGGCATCGGCATGGAAGACGTCAAGCCGCACGTCGTGGACACCGACTCGGTGGGCTTCACGCAGGTGACCGGCGGCTCGCGGACCACGTTCGCGGGCGGCTGGGCGGCATACGAAGCTGGGCTCGACATCCAGCAGCAAATGGTCGAACGGGCCGCCCGCATGTGGGAGGTCGAGGTCGACGAGGTGGAATACCGCGACGATGGCACGATCGTTGGCCCGAACGACGACGAGGGCGAAGCGCGCGCCTTCAGCTTCAAGGAGCTGGCCGGCAAGCTCTCCGGCAGCGGCGGCATGATCGTGGGACGGGCCGACACCAACAAGACCTCTTCCGGGCCGGCCTTTGCGACGCACATCGTCGATGTGGAGGTCGATCCCGACACCGGCAAGGTCGAGATTCTGCGCTACACGGCCATTCAGGACGTGGGTACGGCCATTCACCCCGCCTACGTGGAGGGCCAGATGCAGGGCGGTGCCGCTCAAGGCATCGGCATGGCGCTGAACGAAGAGTACTTCTACGACGACGACGGCCAGTTGCGCAACGCTACGCTGCTTGACTACCGCATGCCCACCGCCCTGGACCTGCCCATGATCGAGACCCAGATCGTGGAGGTGCCGAACCCCGGCCATCCCTTCGGCGTGCGCGGCGTGGGCGAGGTGCCCATCATCCCGCCCGCCCCGGCGCTGCGCGAGGCGATCTACCAGGCCACCGGCCTGCGCATGAGCCGCCTGCCCATGAATCCCCGTGCCCTCGTCGAGAGGCGGCTGGAAGGCGACTAACTGATACATTCCGGTCTTAGGCACTATGCTGAAAAGGAGTCCGTCGGGGCTCCCTTTCTGCGTTAGGCCGCTGATGGATCCTGAGGACCGCTTCGCCATTCAAGACCTAATCGCCGACTATGCGTTCTTCTGGGATAACAAGGACGCCGATGGCTGGGCGGGCCTCTTCACGCCAGACGGAGTATGGGAGCTTTATCTCCGCTCCGTCCGGAATCCCGTACGTCGCCTGACGAACGTCGGGGAGCGGATCACGGCGGCCCGTAGTGCGTTTTTCTCACCCATCCGGCACCAGACCCGGCTCTATCACAGTGGCCTCCGTTTCGACGAGTTGACCGAGGATCACGCCTCGGTCCGTTCCATCATTCTCGTCGTGGAGTTGCTCGACTCCCCGCGAGCGGGGACCGTCCAGCCATTATTTACAGGCACGAGTAGCGACACGTTTCGCAAGACTCCAATTGGCTGGCGCTTCACCAGGCGAGAGATCCATGGGGACCAGAGTCCGGGCTTCGGCGATGCCCAAGATCTTGGTTTCTCCGCAGATGCGGTGTCCGACTGACGGCTTGGGCTGAATCGATGGTGGCGGGGTCGGTTTCGGCATCAGCCGCCCGCCGGGAATCCGCGTGGGCTCGTCGAGAGGCGCCTGGAAGACACCTAACTGATACATTCCGATCTTAAGTATTATGCTGGGAGGGAGTCCGTAAGGGCTCCCTTTCTGTGTTAGGGCGCTGATGGATCTTGAGGACCGGATCGCCATTCAAGACTTGATCGCCGACTATGCGTACTTCTGGGACGAACGAGATCCAGAACGCTGGGCGAGCCTCTTCACGCCTGATGGGGTGTTGGAAATCTACGTTCCTGGCGTCCGGCCTCCCGTGCGCCGCGTGACTAACCTGGGTGAGCGCATCACATCGGCCCGCGAAGCGTTCGTGACGCAGGCTACGCGCCGGACACGGATATATAGCACGAGTATTCGCTTCGATGAGCTGACGGAGGATCGCGCCTTGGTCCGCACCGTCATACTCGTGGTTGAGGTATCGGATACTCGGGAGGGGGCGATTCGGCCCTTGTATAGTGGCACGAGTTCGGATCAGTTTCGCAAGACCCCGGTCGGCTGGCGTTTTGCCAAGCGAGAGATCCACTCGGACCAGAATCCCGGATTCGGCAATGCCCAAGATTTTGATTCCCCCGCAGATGCGGCATCTGACTGACGGTCTGGCGGAGATCGAAGGCAGCGGCGCGACCCTCCAGCAGCTCCTTCGCGACACGGGCAAACGCTACCCCAAGCTGCGCCAACGCGTCATCGCGGACGGCGGCATCGCCCCCGGCATCTCCATCGCGATCGACGGCAACGTGGTTAGCAGCGGGCTCCTCGAGCCGGTGCCAGAGGGCGCGGAGATCACCATCGTGCCGCAAATCTCGGGTGGCGGGGGGCGCTAGTGGGGTTGCTGGGGCCACTTACGCCGCTGATTCTGCGCTCGCCGCTGCACCCGCTGCTGAGCGGGCGACTGCTGCTGCTCCATGCGCCCGACGGTAACGGCGAGCGCACCACTGTCGTCAGCTACGCCCAGCGGGGCGATCATCTCTATCTCCTGGGCGGCGCGGACGACCTTCCACCCCAATCCTTGCGCGGCGGCAGTCCGGTCAAGGTGCGCCTGCGGGGGGGATCGTGGAGCGGGCGGGCCAGCATCGTCACCGGGCTTGACGACATCCGCCGCGCCCAGGCGGTCTTCGACGGCTCGGCCTTGGAGGCGAAGTCGCGCGCGCCGGGCGTCGTACTGGCGGAGGTCGTGCTCGACTGAGTGGCGCAGGCACCCGATCCGCGCGACCATCTCAGCGGCGGCACCCGGGTCCCGCCCCAGCGCCGACGGAGACCTCGTGACCAGTGACTCATATCAATTGATGCTCGACGGTCTGACCGATGCGCCGACCGTCGCCGAACTCGCCCAGATCGAGCAGGTCGCCGCGTCGATCGCGGCCGAGGCGGGCGAGGTCCTGCTCGATCGCTTCCGCTCCACGCTCGAGGTGGAGTACAAGGACGAGCACCGCAGCGATCCGGTGACCGAGGTCGACCGCGCCGTCGAGGCACTTGTGCAGGGGACCGTCGCCGAGCAGTTCCCGGATCACGGACTCCTGGGCGAGGAAGGTGGCGACGTCGATCCCTCCGGTCGCGACTACGTTTGGATCATCGATCCGCTCGACGGCACCTCCAACTTCATCAGCGGCATGGCGACCTTCGCCTGCTCGATCGGCGTCGTCTGGCGTGGCATTCCCGTCGTGGGCGCACTTTTCTTGCCCACCAACCGCCACCTCCAACCCGGGGTGTACCGCGGGCACATGGGAGGCGGCGTCCACTTCGACGACCTTCCCTTCCACTTCCAGCCCGCCGACGCTCCGCCCACGGCCCGACTCAGCGCGATTCCGGGCGGCACGGGCGGCGTCACCGGCCCCAAGGGGCGCCGCTTCGGCGTCGCGCGCACGCTGGGGAGCATCGCCGCGGAGCTGGCCTACACCGCCGAAGGCACCTTCCAGATGGCGATGTTCGACGGCGCGAAAGTCTGGGATGTCGCCGGGGGTCTCGCGCTCTGTCTGGAGGCGGGGGCCGCGGTCTACGTCCGATCTCGCAAGACGGCGCCCTGGCGGCCGATCGAGCGCTTCGCCGGTTCCGATGCGGAGCCGCCCAGCATCGCCGACCTGCGCGCTTGGAACCAAGCGGTCGCCGTGGGCGTTCCCGAAGTGCTTCCCGACCTGGCCCGCGACCTGCAGAAGGAGCAAGGCGTGGTCGCGGTGCTCCGCCGCCTGATTCTGCGCGAGGGCGACAACTAGTCAACGCCTTTGTGCTGCCCGCCGTCCACCACGATGTTGGTGCCGGTGACCCAGCTAGCGGCCGGACTGGCGATGAACG
>JAPUIR010000023.1 GCA_027296805.1 Chloroflexota bacterium
CTCTCGCTTCCCAATGCATCGCTATGCTAGGTATACAGATTCACGCGCCCCGTTGTCAACCCCCCGCCTCTCCCTAACGCGTGGTCTACATCCGCCCGCCGTGTCTAGAACGACAGCCCTGCCACGAGAGTCTCGGCTTAGCCCTGAACTGCTCCCACCCCATGCAGCGTGAGCCTTGGTGGCGCGAACATGCGGGGGGTCTCTCAGGGTGGACCTGGGAGCGAGCTTTCCACGAGCGACCTATAACCCACGCCCCCCTGCAAGGAATAGCGACCCCTGCTGGGGAGCTTGGGGGAACGCCCCCAACAAAACCTCTCTTCCTTATTTTTGGGGTGGGGCGACCTCGATCAGCACCAGCCTTCGTCCTCCAGACAAGCCCCGAGAACCGAAACCGCTTCCCTAGCGCCTCCAAGCTTGCCCCCTTTGGAGATGTGGCTGGACGACCATCTCACGTGCCATTCCCTGATATCTGGGTGCAGGGGCGGAGCCCCTGCTGGGGGGGTTGGGGGAACACCCCCAACAAAACTTCTCTTTCTTATTTTGGGGTGGGGCGACCCCAATCGGCACCAGCCCTTGTCCTACGGACAAGCTACGCTCTGGCGATGAGCCACAAGGTCACCGTCGAACGCAATCGGCTGAAGTTCGCAGCCGGGCACTTCGCGACCTTCGCCGACGAACTCGAACCCATCCACGGCCACAACTACGCCGTCTTCGTCGAAGTCGAAGGCCCCCTCACCGATGAATCCTGGGTCATGGATTTCTCCCTGCTCAAGCGCCTCGCCCGCGAGGTCTGCGAAGGCCTCGACCATAAATTCCTCCTCCAGATGGACTCCCGCGTGCTCACCATCCAGGAGTCCGACACCCACTTCGAGATTCAATACAAGGCCACCCTGCCCTACCGTCTGCCCAAGCCCGACGTCGCCGCCCTCCCCATCGACAACACCACCGCGGAGCGGCTCTCCGAATACATCGCCGGCGCCCTCCGCTCCCGCCTCGCCCTGGAGGCCCCACCCGGGCTGTTCCGCCTCCGCCTGGGCGTGGAGGAGATGCCGGGCCAAGCCGGCTGGTTCGAGACCGACCTCAGCGACGCAATGGACACCTCACCAACGGACCAAGCCCCATGAACCTGACCCGCTGGCTCGGCATCGACCCGATCATCTTCGCCGCCTTCGCCCTGGCCACGTTCGGCCTGTTGGTCGTCGCGGGCTGGCAGATAGGCGCGGAAGACGACCCCATCCGCCCCCGCGTCTTCCGCGGTGACATCGTCACAGACGACGCTCGCGTCGCCGATTCCGCCGGCACCATCAGCGAAGCCGATGGCGATCGCGTCGTCATCCAAGACGCCGCCGGACCCACCCCGGTCAGCCTGGCTCCCGGCGCCATCATCCAGACGCTCTCCCCGGAGGAGGTCGCTGACGTCGAGCCGGGTGATTGGGTCCTAGTCGGCGGCATCGATGACAACGTCAACGCCTACATCGTCCAAGGCATCGTCGTCGTCAGCGACGACCAGGTGCTGCGCTAGGCCCCATCACTCAGGGAACCGCTACTCGGAGAGCCGCAGAACCCGACTCAGCGCCAGCCCCGCGAAGAAGCGCCAGGCGCCCGTCACCCCCAGCACGAAGACCACCACCAGCGCCGCGTACGACGCCCCGATCACCGTCAGATCGGTATCGATGATGAAGGGCGGTAGCACCGGCCGCCCGAACTCTGTCACCTCCAAGAAGGACAGCATCAGCCGGGTAATCAGCGTGCCCAGATAGGTGCCCACCACCAACCCAATCGCGACCACAGTCAGATACTCCACCGCCATTTGGGTCAGGATCTGCCGCCCCGAGAGGCCCAGCGTTCGCATCACCGCCATCTCTACGGTCCGCCGCTGGGCCGTGATGTAAATCGTGACCAGGAATGCCAGCCCGATCAGCGCCCCCACCGCGATGAACGAGACCAGCAGGATCCCGCTCCCCCCGGCCGCCGTCAGCGGATCCGAGCCCTCCTCCGCCAGCATCTGCCGCATATCCACGAACTGAATGAACTGGAACGGCCGCCGCGACAGCGTCTCGATCGTGGTCTGCCGCAACTCAGGATCAGCCGGCGCCTCAAACCATGCCTCGTTCGGGAAGACCACGGAGTCGAAATCCTGAATCGCACTGATGTGATAGAGGTGATCCAGATTGGCGATCAGGAAACCGCCCTCCGCCGGATCGACCGTGGGGAAGAAGTCTGCAGACTCACGGATCAGGATCGGGATCACCAGTCCCCGCACCCGAATCGTGGCCAGTGATCCGATCGATAGGCCCCGGTTCTGCAGAAAATTAGTGCTCGCAATGACCGGCACCCGGCAGCTCGTGCCCCCTTGGCAGATCACCGGATCCTGCGCGAAGAACCCCCGTCGCCCGATCGCCGATCCCAGCGACCACTCGAACTCCAGGACGTGCTCGCCGGAGATCGCGTCCCCGATCGGAAGCTGCCGAATCTCATCCAGGCGATCGTTGCGCACCTCGATCCGCTGCCACCAGCCGAGTTCCGGGCGCTCGAACGTCTCCACGATATGCTCGACGCCCTCGGAGTCGATCGCCACGATGTCGTCGAACTGGATCGTTCCGGGCTCACCAAACGTCCCGCCGAACACCTCCGTCATAAAGATCGCGTGCAACCGGAACGGTGGCACGAGCCGCGCCAGCGAGCCCACCGTCTCTCCCGAGAGCTGCTGCCATTCCCCACCCAGTTCTGGACTTCCCAGCCGCACCTGCCGGAAGCGATTGTTGCCGTCCTGCACCCGTGCCCAGATCGTCATATCCGGTCGCTCGATCGACGGCCGCACCCAGACCCGGATCTCTTGCACGTCGTTGGGCAGCCGCAGCCGCGGATCCTGCCCCACGTTCGGCGCTCCGATCGATGACAGCAGATCGCCCAGGCTCGAATCAGCCAGGTCGTCCCGGAACCAGAGCATCTCCTCGGCCCGTTCCGTATCGAGCCCCAGCAGCTGAACGGTCTGCGTGCCACCCTGCCCCGCCCGGGCCGTGGTCGCCACAATCCGGTACACGGACGCCACGGACTCCACCCCCACGACCTCCTCCAGCGTCTCTCGCAACACCTGCGGTGGTCGATCCGGGTATGAGCCCAGATCCACCCGCAGATCGACGCCCGCTTCGTACGAGACGCGCTCCTGGAACGAACGATCCACCGTGCCCCCGTACGACGCCGCGAAGGTCCCCAGCGCCGCACCCAGCATCAGCAGAAGCGTCAGCCGCAGAGTCGGGCCGGGATTCCGCATCAGCTGCTGCAGCGCGGCGGCCACCGGCACGCTGACGTAACTTCGGATCGTGAAAGCGACGACGCGGAAGATCAACGGCAGCAGCCGCAGCATCCCGATCGCGAACACCAGCGCGAAGAGGGTGGGCGTCAGCAGCACCAGCGGATCCGACGACAGACCCCCCACGGAGTTGCGCTGGAACACCGAGCCCCGCAGATCCGCCTCCAGGATCAACCCCACCGCAATCACCACGAACGCGATGTCCAAGTAATAGCGCTGGATCACGTTCGCCCCTTGCGGCCGAGCCGCGCGCTTGCGCTGCTCCGACGCCGCTCCGCGCGAGACGATCGCCACGGGCACCAGGATGGCCACGATGGCGAAGAGCGACCCTCCTGCGGATAGAGCCCAGGTCAGCGGCTCCAGCGTCGTGTCGATCGCCCTGCCGTTCGTGACCGCCTCGAACGTCGGCGTGAATCCCAACGCGTTGATCACCAGACTCGCAATGATCGGCCCAATCGCGATCGCCACCCCGGCGATCACGAACCCCTCCGTGGCGTAGAGGCCCAGCATCTGCCGCAGCGACGCACCGCGGCTCCGCAGCAGAACGATCTCCGTCTCCTCCCGCTCCACCAAGATCGTGGCCACGATCACCACAAAGAACAGCACGATCGCCACGATCTGCACCAGCAGCAGCAGGATCGGCACCTCGGTGAAGTTGAGGTCGGTCTCGAACGTGTCCAGCGTGCTCTCGACCCGGCTGCGGATCAGCCCCTGGGCGCTGAGCAGGTCGCTGCGCAGCGCGTCGAAGCTGGCTTGCGCGTCGTCCAGAATCGACACGTCGAAGCGGCTCACCGGCAGCTCATCCACCCAAGCCGTCGTGACCAGCTGCCCCGGCAACACCGCGGCGAACGACTCGAACATCGTCGCGTCGGCGATGTAGCCCGTGAACACCGGGCCGATCAGCGGCAACCGCACGATGCCGTCAAACGGCGCCGGCTGCGACAACCACAGTGGCGCCTCCGCATCGATCCGCTCGATCACGCCGACCAACGTCGCCTGATAGCTGATCGACACGTTCGACGTCGGCAAACACGGCGGTGTCGGCGGCGGCGGCGGTGCTCCGGGCGGGCCCGGCGGCTCGCGGTCGCACTCATCCGACGCATCGAGCAGCGTGAACGTCTCCCCCAGCGACAACCCGGAGAGCGCCAGCTGCGGAGCCGGCAACGCCACCTCGATCGGGGCATCCGCGCGCAGGATGCCGCTCTCGGGGTCGAGCACCACCTCCAGCGTTCGCGGCAGCCGCCCCTCCACGACCGTCACCAGGTCCTCGAGCCCCTCGATCGAGGCAAACGTCACCCCGGGCGGGTTCGACGCCTGTGCGAACGCCGGCAGCACGGCGGTGAAGGCGCGGCTGGTCCCAATCCGCTGCCGCTTCGCCGAGAGAGACCCGAAACGCGCGTCGACGCTGTCCGTGACGTACGCGCGCGCCTCCGCTGGGCGCTCCCCCCCGACGGGCGCGTTCGGCAAAATCGACGTCACGATGCCCGTGTCGCCCACCCGCTGGCGCAGTTTGAAGTCCAAGCCCAAGTCGGAGATCGCGCGCGTGTACACCGTCGTCGACGCCATCAGCACGCTGGCCACCAGCACGCCCACGCCCACCACACTCAGCAGCCGCCAGTTGGCGCGCATCCGTTGCGCGACGAATCCCAAGCTAGACCGGAACGTCTCCATCCGCCTCCATCGCCCTCTGACCGACCGCAGGCGGCGCGTTTCGTCGCGCGCACGGCCTTCCGCCACCCAGTTATCCGGGTGCGCGGGCATGCGCCGGAGTCTATCAAGGGCCGACGTCACAGCAAACGCGACCTGCTTGACGATGGCGCTTGACGACAGCGGGGCGGAAGCCCAGCCTGCATCAATGGCGTCTGAATCGAAGTCGCCCGCATCTGACCCCGCCCGCGTCCTCGTCCTCTACGACAGCCGCGGCGCCACGGCCGATCTGGCGCAAGCGGTGCTGGCGGGCGCCCAGGCCGTCGACGGCGTCGTGGTTCGCGATCTCGTCATCGACGACGCCCAACCGGCCGACCTCCTCCAGTGCGACGCCCTCATCCTTGGCTCGCCTAACTGGACCGGCATGACCGGCAAGCTCAAGAACTGGATGGACTACACCGGCGACCTTTGGGAATCAGGCGAACTGGCGGGCAAAGTCGCGGGCTGTTTCACCGCGGGCTGGTCCCGCTCCGGCGGCACCGAAGTCACCCTGCTGCAGCTCATGCACCTGCTCGTCGGCCACGGCATGATCTTCGTCGGGCTGCCCTGGACCGACGC
>JAPUIR010000230.1 GCA_027296805.1 Chloroflexota bacterium
GCGACGCCGGACTCATCGTCAGCGGCGTCGAGCCCGGCTCGCCCGCGGACGCCGCCGGCCGCGAGGCGGGAGACGTGATCACATAGATTGGCGACCGGGACGTGCGCTCCCTGGAGGACGCGCTACGCGTTCTGGCGGCCAGCGAGCCTGGCCAGACCCTGCCCCTGACTTACGAACGCGACGGGGAAACGCACTCCACCTCCGTGGAACTTGGCAGCGCCCCAGCCGACCGCTCCCCCTTCCGCCGATCCAGCGATCCAGCCGACCGCGATGACTCCCGCGAACGCGCCCAGCGCGCCCGAAACGACGGCGGCGGCGGCATCTTTGAGGCCTAGTCGGGCTCAGCGATCGGCGGCGGCCGCCCACTCCGATTGCTTGAGCAGGAAGTACTCGAACGCGTCCGTCAGCGCCAGCCAAGAAGCCTCGATCACGTCGGTCGAGGAGCCGACGGTGTTCCAGATGTGCTCGCCATTGGTCGACTCAATCAGCACGCGCACGTTCGACTCCGTGCCCGCCGCTGTGTCGAGAATGCGCACTTTGTAGTCCAGCAAGTGCATCGAATCGATCTCGGGGTAGGCCTCACGCAGCCCCTTGCGGACAGACTGGTCGAGCGCGTTGACCGGCCCGTTCCCTTCCGCCGCGGTCTGATAGACCACACCGTCCACCTGCACCTTGGTCATCGCCTCGGCCAGCATCGTTCCCCCGCCGACCGCCGCACGTCGCTCCACGATCAGGAAGTCCTCCAGCGTGAAGGGCGGTTCGTACGTGGGTCGGATCCGGTGCGCCAGCAGTTCAAACGACGCCTCCGCCCCCTCGTACTGATAGCCCCGGCTCTCCATCGTCTTGACCCGTTCCAGCAAGGCACGCGTCTCGTCCTTGCTCAGTGGGAAGTCCAGCCCCTGCTCCTCCAACTTGTAGGCGATATTGCGCTGCCCGGAGAGCTCGCTTACCAGGACCCGGCGATCGTTGCCCACCACACCCGGTGCGATGTGCTGATAGGTGTCAGCGTCCTTCACGATCGCCGCCACGTGGTAGCCCGCCTTGTGAGCGAACGCGCTGTGGCCCACATACGGGGCCTGATCGTTGAGGGGCATGTTGGCCAGCTCCGCGACGAAGAGACTGGTGTTGGTCAGATCCCGCAATTGATCCTCCGACACCACGGGGATGCCCATCTTTAGCTGCAAGGTGGCGATGATGCTGCTCAGATTGGCGTTGCCGCAGCGCTCGCCGTAGCCGTTGATACAGCCCTGCACCTGGACCACGCCCGCCCGCACGGCGGCCAGGCTGTTGGCGACGGCCAGCTCACAGTCGTTGTGGCAGTGAATACCCAACCTGGCCTCCGGCAACGCCTCCTTGACCGCCTCGATCGCCTCCACGATCTGATCGGGCGTCGCGCCGCCGTTGGTGTCGCACAGCACCAGATAGCTCGCCCCGGCCCGCTGCGCGGTGCGCAGCACCTGCAGTGTGTAGTCGGGGTCCAGCCTGTAGCCGTCGAAGAAGTGCTCCGCGTCGAAGTGGGTCTCCTTGCCTTGCTCGACCATGAACGCGATCGACTCCCGCACCATCGCGAGGTTCTCCTCGTTCGAGGTCTCCAGGGCGACCCGCACCTGATACGACGACGCTTTCCCCACTAACGTCACGACCGGCGTCTGCGCATCGATCAGCGCCTGCATGTTGAAATCGTCCGCCACCTGGGCGCCGGGCTTGCGCGTGCCGCCAAAGGCGACGAGCTTCGCGTGCTGCAGCGGTCGTTCCCGGATGCGGTCGAAGAACGCCTTGTCCTTCTCGTTGCTGCCCGGGAAGCCCCCTTCCACGTAGTGGACGCCCAGCGCGTCCAGGCGGTGGGCGATGGCCACCTTGTCGTCGAGCGAGAAGGCGATGCCCTCCATCTGCGAGCCATCCCGCAAGAGGGTGTCGTAGAGGAGCACGGACGGGGAGTCAGTCATGCCGGCAAGCCAGATCCAGCCACCACGGTCCGAGAGGACGGGGCGGCGAACGGTACAGGGGTCGGGCGACGGGGCGCGGACGCGTATCGGCCCGCGCGCTCAGGCGGCGCGCTCAGTCAGGCGACCAATGACCTCCGCCGCGTGATTGGACGCGGCGGGTGAACACCTCTCGATGGACGGATGGGTCGCAGTCATGGCATCGATCCCGATCTCGCTCGGCCACCCACTCTACGGGGCGCGTTCATGGCGCGGCAAGCCGCAGCCCGTTAACCGCGACCGCTTAGACCGCCTGCGCGATCACGCTGCCGAGGCGCTTCGTCTTGAGCGGACGCTTGCCCTTGGCCGGGATGTCGGGAGGACGCTGACCTGAGCGCAACACCTTGGCCACCGCTTTTTCGACCGCGTCCGCCTCCCGCTCCAGCCCCAATGAGAGCCGCAGCATCATTGCTGCGCTCAAAATCATCGCGACCGGGCTGGCGATCCCCTTGCCCGCAATATCCGGCGCGGTCCCGTGGATGGGCTCGTACAGACCCAGACCCGTCCCGTCCGCCCCCCGCTTGCCCAAGGAAGCACTCGGCAGCATCCCCATCGACCCCGCCAGCATGGACGCTTCGTCGGTCAGAATGTCGCCGAACAGATTCGCCGTCACGATCACATCGAAGTCGGCCGGCCGCCGGATCAGATGCATCGCGCAGGCGTCGACCAGGATGTGCTCGATGGACACGTCCGGGTAATCCTCCGCCACCTCCGTCGCGATCTCGCGCCACAAGCGCGACGTGTCGAGGATGTTCGCCTTGTCCACCGACGTGAGGTGCTTACGCCGCCCCCGCGCCAGCTCGAAGCCGAGACGGATGATGCGCTCCATCTCCGCCTCGCTGTAGCGCATCGTGTCCACGGCCTTGCGACCGCGGCTGTCGCTCCAGCGGCGCTGCGGCTTGCCGAAGTAGATGCCACCGGTCAGCTCGCGCAGCACCACCATGTCGACGTCTTTGACGACCTCGCGCTTGAGCGCCGTGTTGTTGGCCAAGAAGGGGTACATCTTCACGGGCCGAATGTTGGCGAACAAGCCCAAGCCCTTACGCAGCCCCAGGATCGCTTGCTCGGGGCGGACCTTGGCCCGGGGATCGTCCCACTTGGGGCCGCCCACGGCGCCGAACAGCACCGCGTCGTTCCTCTTACACATCGCGAGGGTCGAGTCCCGCAGCGCCGTGCCGAACTTGTCGATCGCGGCGCCACCGACGATGTCCTCGCTGTACTCGAAGCGGTGCCCGAACTTCCGCTCCACCGCGGTCAGCACCTTGCAGGCTTCCGCGATGACCTCGGCGCCGATGCCGTCGCCCGGCAACAGCGCGATTTTGAACGACGTCATCCCAAGCTCCTCGCCCGCGTCCGGGCTTGCGCTAGTCGAGCAGGCGGCGCACCCAACTTAGGGGTGATGCTCGTGATGGTGACCTTCCGCGTCGTGATCCCCGTCGGCCTCAAGCCATCCCTCCTGGATGGCGCGCTCCTTGGAGACTCAACAACCCGGGTCGCCGTAGTTGCCGCAGCAGTTGTCGCGATGTTGGATCTTGAGCCGGGTGTTGCCCACCCAGCCCCGGACCGCCGCCCAGGGATTGTCGGCGTGGCGCAGATTGCGCGCCAGGTCTCCCAGCGACGGCTTGACCTTCTGCTCAGCCATCGTTCCTCCTCACTCTCCCGTGTCCGGCAGGTACTCCGCCCTGCCGCTCTCGAACTCATCGATCGCGTCCGTGTGTTCCATCGTCAGGCTGATGTCGTCCAGGCCCTCAAGCAAGCTGCGCTTCACGAACGGATCGACCTCGAAGCGCCGCGACCAGCCCTCCGGCGTCGACACCGTCTGCGATTCCAGGTCGACGGTGAGCTCCGCGCTGGGCAGCTCCTCTGCTCGAGCCATCAGGTGCTCGACGTCCTCGCGCGCGAGCACAACGGTGAGCAGCCCCATCTTCGCGCTGTTGTTGCGGAAGATATCGGCGAAGTTGTTGCTGATTACGGCACCCACGCCCATCTGCTGAATCGCCCAGACGGCGTGC
>JAPUIR010000231.1 GCA_027296805.1 Chloroflexota bacterium
TACTTCTGTCGTAGGTCGGCCCAGTACAAGGACGCCAGGCAGCAGGGGCGTCGCGCGCCCCCGGTTCCACTCCTCACTAAGGGCGTTTGCAATCCGGCGCCGCTCCGGATTCTGTGCGGTGGGGTCGTCGGGCCCTATATCTCGCCCAGCGAGATCAGGACTGCTCTTGTCGCAAACGGTGCGCACCGGTCGGTCCCTTGGAGGAGAAGTGCGAGATGCCGAAGCTCTGGGGCCGGGTCTTGTGGACCGAGCCCACCGCAACACACTCCTCGAGGTTGGCCGGGTCGCCGATCGAGAGATCGGCGTTCAGCGACACGTCGCCGTCGAACGAGTTCGTCCAATCCCACGGGAACGTGCGGCTGGGGCCACCCATAGGGCGCAGTCTGAGGGTCAGGGGTTCGATCCCCCTCAGCTCCACCACTATGCCCGAGATGTCCCGCGATCCAGCGAACACTCCGTCCCCCGCTCAGCTCCACCAGTTTTTCGAGAGGCGTCGCAAGCAGTTGCGGCGCCTCTTCTTCGTCTCTCATGACACAGCGTGGTGAGGCAACCGTCGGATCACCCGGCCACGCGAGCAGGTCGGCTGCGTGAGCAGTCGCCGACCGATTTGTCCGTCACGGCCATGTCGCTGATCGAGGCACCGTTGAGACACTCGCGAAGCGGGTGTCTTCTCGCAGATCGAAGGCACGAACTGCGATCGGGATATCGAGAATTCCGACGTGCGGCGGTGCGTTGTGTGGGCGGTTTTCGTTGCCATCCCTCTCGAATTCGCCCAATCTACGTCTCTTGCGGGGGACCGGGTTTCGGACTCGGAGATCCCACTTGAGGAGGGAGAGACACATGGCAGCCAAGAAGAAGAAGAAGGCAAAGAAGAAGGCAGCACGCAAGAGGGGTGGCGGCGAGATTCTCGTCGTGGCCAGCAAGGTCAAGGATCAGATCAAGAAGGGCGGCTGCAACACTGGCGGCGACGCCGTGGAAGGGCTGAACGGCTGGGTGGGCTTCCTGATTGGACAGGCGACTGCCCGCGCCAAGGCGAACGGCCGCAAGACCGTCCGCGCGCACGACTTCATCCTGTAGACGGAGGCCGACCCCGAAACTGTCGCAAGCGAATCCACAGGATTCGCCACGGGCAAAGACCCGGCGACGAACCACGGATCCCCATCTGACGCGGCGCGTTCGCGGGTCGCAGATGGGGATTTGTTCGTCTGGGTTCCGCAGGCCGGGTCGGCGAGTCGCGCGTCAGGCGCACTTCAGCGCGAAATCCCGCAGGTGGGCGGCGTCCAGGAACGTCATGTCGGTCTGACCCCTGAAGCGGACGTTGTCACCGTTCTTGAGGTCGGAAGGCCTTTCGGACCGCGTGAAGCCGAGCCTCCAGCCCAACGTCTGCACCACCCAGGTTCATTGTATTCCGGAATCGGAGGGGTCGCCCCATCCCGAAGGCGCAGGAAACCGGCAAGCGATGAGCAGACCGGGTCTCCCATCTCAAGCCTTTGCGCGGATCCGACCGATCCACTCCGGTATGGGCACGCGGCCACGGAACAAACCCGGACGGGGAGCGTCTTCACCATGATGGCTGTCATGCGATGCACGCTGCGCGCGTTCGTCCTGGGCTTGAGTCTGCTGACGGCTCTGCCAGCAGGCGCAGCCGATCTGATCGGCAGCGTCGAGGACGTCTACGCTGTCCGCCACCTCCGCCGCACGCTCTTCGATCCGCGAGCGGCGCTCGACCTGGCCCCGGAGGAGTCGCGCTTCCTGGAGGACTTCTTCGCGCTCACCGACGAAGCCGTGCTGCTGAACACGAACGTGGGCCGCTGGTTCTTCACAAGCGGCGCCAAGGGCATCCACGCCGCCGACTATCTCGACCGCATGGATGCGCTGCGCGCCCGCCTCGATGTCCTGGCGACGCCGGAGCGGGTGAGGGCCGTGCGCGACCTCGTCGCGGAGTCGCTCCAGCTCCAGCGCGGCTTCATGGCCGAACGGCACGACGCCCTGGAGGCGGGGCGCCCCTTCGAATCGCAGCTGACGGATCAATTCGCGTATCACGAGGGACTCCACCGCTCGCAGCGGATGCTGCTCAAGGCCTTCGCCGAGCTTCACGCCCTCTTCCCGAACGCCGGAGAGACCACGCACATGGCCTTCCACGATCACCTGCGCGCGATGGACCTGAAGTGATGGCGCGACGCACGCTAGGAAAGCCGGGAGTCGTCGCGCTGCTCGCCCTCGTCACCTGCGTAGCCGGCCCGACCCGCGCCACACAAGAGGTGATCGGCGACGAGCCGCCGCACGCCAACGCGGCCGTCTACCCGCTGCTGGATGACCTGAAGAGCGGGGACGCCACGGTGCGCACCGGTGCCGTGATGGCCATGCGCGAGCTCGGGCCGGTGGCGTGGCCGGCGGTGCCGGTACTGATCGAGGCGCTGTCCGATCCCTTTGTGGGCGTGCGCAAGGGCGCCGCCGGCGCGCTCGGCGGCATCGGCCCCGCGGCGGAAGACGCCGTCCCCGCGCTCATCCAGGCACTCACGGATCCGCACCGATTTGTGCGCTCTTGGGCGGCCATGGCGCTCTTCGAGATCGGTCCCGCTGCCAAGCCCGCGGCCGCGAACCTGATTCACATGATGCAGAACGACGCCCAGAACCTGCGCGGCCGCGCCTGGTGCGCCAGCGCGCTTGCCAAGCTGGGGGCCGACCCGGACCTGGCTGTTCCGGCCCTGGCGGGCGCCCTCGCCAACGACGATTCGGAAGAGGTGCGCTCGGTGGCCGTACTGTCCCTTGAGAAGTACGGCCTGGAGGCGGCGCGGCGCGGCGCCACACACTCGCTGTCGGACGCGCTTTCGGATCCGCACTGGAAGGTGCGTGGCAACGCCGCCTGCGCCCTGCCTGAGATGGGCGCGGACGCGGAGATGGCGCTCTCCCAGCTGGCCGGAGCGCTGCGCGACGACGCGCCCTACGTGCGTGGCTGCGCAGCGCAGGCGCTGGGCAAGCTGGGCCCGCTAGCGCTCGACGTCGCCCACGAGATCGAGCCGCTCCTCGAGGACGAGGACGATCACGTGCGGGGCCGGGCGGAACAGGCACTCCAGCGCCTGCGCGAGCAGAAGCCGCCGGCCAGCGACAAGGGTCTAGGAGCAGCGGCCCTCTGATTTCGGAGACTTGCGGCGCGTCGAACGGCCGGTGGCCCCCTCCGCTGTTGTGGCGATCTCGGAGCGGGCGCGCTCGCGGCAGATGCGACGTTCTGATAGGAGCCGAATCGCGCGAGGCCCCGTAGATCGGGCGCGGGTCTGTCACTGACGAAGGGGCGCGCGGGTAGGGGCCGCGGGGGTGCCGTCTGCCGTCGCCGGGGCCGCGGCTGACGGCTCCTGTCGGGTGATTCGAGCCGAGGGGGCCGAAGTCAGACCACATTGGGGGGCAGCGGGAGGCGCACGTCTCAGTCGCGATCGTCGAAGCGGAACACCGCGATCCCATCAGGCACCGGGTCGTATCCTCGGAATTCGAGGATGGGGTTCCGCTCGGAAGCGTCGGTGGCTTGGACGGCTCGTACCTCGAATAGCGTGGTGTCGATCCTCACGCGGACCTCTGGGTGCTCGATCCAGATCGAAGCCCAGCTCTCGGTCGGCCACCACGGCGAGAGAGCCCAGCGGTGGGACTGAACGTAGAGACGACCTTCGTGGACGAAACATTCGAGCTGAATTGAGTGAGGGTTACTGGACCGGGATTCGACCTCGCAGAAGGCTCGGTCGCCGCCCAGAACGTCTGACCAATCGGACGGGTAGGCTGCAAGCGTCCCTTTGAGGCTGCCAGCGGGAACCGGCCCGCAAGCAGTGAGGACACCGATGAGGAATGCCAATGCTGTGCGCGAGAGCACGGTCGCCAGCCTCATTTTCAGAGTGCGGTGCATCAGCCTTCGCAGCATAGTAGCAGTAGGGGAAACGGCTCAGCAGCACAGAATCTCATATGGGATTCGGGGCAGCACGAAACTCGGGGACCGGAACCAATCTGCCAAGGCCCTGAATCACACGGTTGAGCGCTCTATCTACTTGTAGATGCCCTCGTTGTCGGGTGATGCTGGCGGAGTTGCCTACTCAGGCGGAGTCGCAAACGGGTTGGGGATCTCGATGCCCTTGGTAAGCGGGACTCCCCGTAGCGGCCTACCATAAGCCCATACCCAGACGTCGAGCCAGAACGCAGCCTAAGAGCCCTATCCCCTACGGCATCGCCTCTGTAGCTCTCTTCATCACGCTTCGTGCTTGCGAATGAACGCGGTAGTCGCCTCGACGTAAGCAGCCGCGTGCGTGAGGTGCGGGATGTGTCCAGCGTCGGGGAACGTCAGATTCTCCACACGCGGCAGCGCCTCGGCGAGCTTTTCGATGACGGGAGCGAACATCGGCGGGCTCTTCTC